>JASFGN010000241.1:0-5665 GCA_050123735.1 Desulfobacterales bacterium
AGTGGATTCCGGCCCAAAAAGCGCCCCCAAGGATGTGGAGCAACACCGGCAGCACCACGTGGCCGGGTCTCACAAAGGTCCACAGAAAAGGCAGAAATACCGTGATCCAGCTACAGGCCTGAATTACGGTTTTGTTGCGAACTCTATCGGAGATACTGCCCCATAGACGCATGGCTGTCAGATCTGCCAGGGCAGAAATCATTCCCATGGTCGACACAAACGCATAGCTGAAGCCAAGATCGCGCAGAAAGTAAAGCGTGAAAAATGGGCTCGCAAAATAGACCGAGAAGTTCCACAGCATCGAGTAGGTTAAAAAAAACTTGAAGTTCTTGCGGCGCAACGGTTTCCGGAAGTCAGCAAGCCGGGTTGGAGAATATTTTGCTTCTGATTTAACGGGGTCGGCCACTCTCTTCAAGAAACCAACGCTGATAATCCCGCACGCCACAGCCGAAATAAATATCAGGCTGAAGCCGCGGATCTGGCCGTCCGGAGCGTTCCGGGTGAGGTAGTCCAGCAGATAACCGAAACCGACGATGGCGACCATGCCGGCGATGCCGTTGATCATGTTGCGGGTGCCGAAAAATCGACCCAGCAGCCTATCCGGCACCAGATCAGAGGTCCACGAAAACCAGGCGACATAGCTGATGGAAACGAAGGCATGGGACAGAAAAATCAGCACCAAAACCAAAATGATTTTCAGCGCGGGTGAAGCCACAGGAAGCAGGGCAACGGCCAGTATCAACAGCCATGTCAGGCGGCCGAAAGCTGCGTTGAAAACCGTAATTTTCTTTCTTCGGCCCGTTCGGGTAATCAGGATCGATGCCGGCAGCTGAAACAGCGTAGCCGCATAAGGCATGGCCGCCAGCAAGCCGATGGCAAACTCGCTCATTCCCAGATAGAGCGCAAATCCAGTCAGAAAGACACCGCTTGTGAGGGTCGCAAAGACGGTTGCAAAAATACCGTCGCCAAAAGAATTTTTGATCAATTTCGAAGGCAGCTTTTCTGGTGCAAGCATGGCATGTCCGTATCGTGAGCCCCGAAAATGAATGCGAATTTCCGATCTCATTTCGAGGCTGTTGAAAAAGTACCAGAATAATCATGTCGACATTTCGCATTTGATAAAACCAAACAGACAGGATCCAACATCACACAGAAAAAAATGAGTGGCCAGTTACCTCTGCTGGATCCATCATTGAGATAGACTCGCATAAGCGGCACCTGTGACCACTCATTTTCGGACGGCACACCCGTGTTTAGCGAGCAGGTGCCCTTTAAAAACTCAGGCCGCATGCTCGCATCTTTTTAGCACATTTTGATTGGCCCCGTTACTTCTTGACGGATAAATCCTGAATGGCGGCTTTGGGCGCATTTTTCGCCACCGAGGCAATGCCTTTGAGCATCGATGCTCTGCTCGCGTATGCCTGGCTTTTACCGATAACCTGTTTGTTGGCGGCAAGCAGGACAAAATAAGGCTTTCCGGCCTTGGTTACCTTTTGCTCAAAATTCGCCTTCTTGCCGCAGCTGTTGCAGACGGCCTTGATTCCATTTCTTGCTGCTGCTTTGGTCTTGTAGGTCTGGCTTGTCAACACCACTTTTCCGTTGGCTGATTTGAGGTTAAAAGAGAACTTACCGCTTTTGCCTTTTTTCAATTCGAACTTGCCGGTCATGAGACCCCCTTTTCTGTGAAGTGGACGAATCACAAGCCATCTCAAAAATAGTAGATTACGCTCAAGAACAAGGCAGAAGTCGATCCGCCGTCGCCTTAATAAGCGGCTATGGCGGGACAAGCGCAAAAGCGCAGCATACTGTGCAGTATGTGAGCATTTTAAGGAGGCTTCGAACGCAGTTATTGAGTGTAAGATGCATTTTTGAGATAGCTTGTAGTAAGACGTGCATCCGTTATGTATGGCCCGGCACAGTAACCGGACGAATTTAAATTCCGCAATCTTGCAAATAAAAGATATTATCTGCGTATCACAACTTTGCCACAGTCTCAACACTTATCATTAAAGGAAGTACAAAAAGGCTAAAAATCAAAAAAAAATTGCCGCTATTTCAAATCAACCAGATCAGTCACATTGATTTCGAGCATTTTAACGCTGGCCAGAATACGTGCGGTATTGCGGGCCAGGGCCGGAAAGTCTTCACCCATGCGATTGAGCTCCTGGGCCGTTTTCTTCAGCAGTTGAATTTTGGTGTTGATTTCATTTATATCGATTTGCTGAGTCATCTTATCCCCTCATTTTTACGAAGGTCCTTGAAGCGTTTAGCCTTTACCTCATACCGGGGCAGGGTTTCACAGCCGCAGATTTCAATGTCGTAGCGCAGGTTCGTTTTTAGTTTGAGCTGATCGACCAGCTCGCTTTCAATCAGTGCACATTGGTCCTCGGCCTGGGGCAAAACCTCGACCCGTAGTTTAATCCGATCTGTATCGCCTACTTTTTCCACGATGACCTCATATTCATCGCCCAGCCCTTTGATGCCGCGCACAACTTCTTCTATGGCCGAAGGCGCCAGCAGCACGCCTTTAACCTTGGTGATATCATCCGCGCGACCGACCACCCCGCCTTTGATCAAACGCGATGTCCGGCCGCAGGAGCAGGGCTCGTCCGCCCATTCGATCAGATCTTTGGAATCAAAGCGCACGCAGGGCTGGGCCATGCGGTCCAGGGCGGTGATCACCATTTTGCCTCTGCGTCCGGGCGCTTCAATAACCTTTCCGGTCTCGACATCTTCAATTTCCACCAGGAACAGCGCTTCGTTGACATGCATGCCACCGGGCTGATCGGCGCATTCAAATGACCAGGCCCCGATTTCAGTTGCACCCGCATGATCGAACACTTTAGCCCCCCATGCTTCTTCCAGGCGCCTTTTGGTGCTGGGAATGCTGGCGCCGCATTCACCGGCACAGGTGATTTTGGTTATCGGCAACTTAGCCGGATCGATACCCATTTTCGTGCGGGCGGTTTCGGCCATGCCCAGAATATAGGTGGGGGTGCCCATCATCGCGGTCGCCTGAAGCTCCTGGATCTTTAAAATCCGGGCCTTGGTATCCAGCACCCCTCCGGGTATGACCTCGCAACCGATTTTTTCAGCCGCATAGTGTCCGGCCCAGAAGGCCACAAAAATATTATAGCCGAAGGGGATAAAAACGCGGTCCCGGGGGCGATATCCCTGAGCCCAGAGAATGGTGGCCCAGCACTCCATCCACCATTCCCAATCCTGCCAGGTATCCGGCTGATAAACCGGTTGACCGGTGGTGCCGCTGGTCTGGCGAAATGTGGTGACGTCTTCCAGCGGCACACACAGGGCTTCACCATAAGGAAACGGCGCCTTGCCCTGGATTTCGCGCATCATGGATTTTTCCACCTTAGGCACCCGTTTAATATCATCAAACGACTGAATATCGGCCGGTTTGAGACCGGCATCATCGTACAGACGCCGGTGGAAGGCGGAGCGTTCGTAAGTCCATTTAAAAATATTTCTAAATTTCTTCAGCTGCAATTGCTTGATTTTTTCAGGCGGCAGCGTTTCTAAAACCGGATTCCAATAAATTTGTTTAACATCCATCATTATTCCTCGATGCTGGGGGGGTATCTTCTTATTACCTGTATCTTTCATCAAAATTAATGAGAATCAGGTATTAACTGAATCTGGCCCATGTGGGTGCGGGCTTGGGTTTGGGTTTGCGTCCGTAAAAAATATCATCCATGTAATAAAAGAGCCTGCGTGATAAGCGATTCCGGCTGATCAGTGCCCGGATGATTTTATGCGGAAAGGTACTGGCATGGCTCCACGGACACACCCGCATGCAGACGTTGCAGTCCGTCCCGACTTTGCCCCAATAATCAAAGCAGGTTTCGGCATTCAGCTTCCAGCGCAGGGTGCCGTTGACTTCGGTCGGATCGCCTAATGGAATGGCGTTTGAGGGACAACAATTGGCACACTTTTTACAAATTTTGCAAAAATCTTCGACACCGATATCAATCGGGCTATCTACCACCAGCGCCAAGTCGGTGGTCACAGCAGCCAGCCGGACCCGGGGGCCGAAATCTTTGGTTATCAGGTAACCCAATCGGCCGGTTTCTCCCAGGCCGGCATCAACGGCCAGCGGGACAAGGGCAGCGTCATAGTGCCGCACGTGATTGGCGGTGGCCGAGTAGCCCATATTGGCAATATAAGCCGCCAGCTGGGTGGCAATCGTCGCGCCCTGGGCGTAATTACTCATGCTGGAAATGACTGTGGGCGTGTGGGGCGCGGTGCCCACCAGCTCGAAAGCCATCTCGGTGGTAAAAACAATCGCATATGGATGGGTGACTTCGATTTCTTTGCCCCAGTCCTCCCAGTTTTCACGAAAGATCTCTCCCCGTTTGGAATACAGCCACAGGGGATTCAGCTTGGCAATGCCCACATGCCTGGCACCCAGATTCAGGGTATAGCCTTTGATCCGGTCACTGGCTTCCTGCGGGCTGAGTCTGACCTGCCGCTCTTTGAATTCCGGGTGGGCTGCCGGCTGATAGGTTTCCGGTGCCGAAAGGTTCGTGGCGATACCCTGGGAAGAAAGAGTTGCCGCAACATTCGGTCTATCTTTGGGTTGATCGATAACACCGGGTCGCCCCAACGGCCCGCCTTTATCTCTGCGAGCCGCATCCATCTTTTCATATTCCGGCCGCATCTGGTAATAGGTTCTGTATTGATCCGTCCCCGGCCGAATCGTGCGGTTGCGGGCAAAAACGACGTCTCTCTCGTCAACTCTATTGACATCACCGACAATCGCCCCGCGTGTCCCCTGCAACGCCTTTAAATTCGCCGGTGTCTTTTTTACGATAAATATAGCACCAAGGCCTGCACCGGCAATCAAGCAAATCAAAATACCAATGCCGCTGCCTGAATAAAGAAAGCCCGTTTTCCACCCGTATGCAAACAGGAGCGCAGCTACCGCCATTCCCGCAAACTGCACAGCGGCAAAAACAGATGCGCGTTTTTCAAGTTCTCGGACGGATGAAATCAAATAGCTCAGACCGGTGGCGGCCTGGGCGATGAGCCCGACCAGTACAAAAAAAATAAGGGTGTCGACGATTTTCATTCAGCTCCCATTTAAATGAAGGCGGTTTCATCGGTATTTATCTGTGACTCGGTCCATTTTACAATTATGCTTTCCGCTAAAAAGCGGGCAAATCACTTTGCAGAAACCACTTTTCCTGCTCTTTGTCATATTCCCATTTCTGGCGATCAATGAGGTTTTTGACGGTCACGTCTTTCATTCGGTAGTATTGAAAATCGACAATCTGGATGATCCTGGATTGGTCTTCGGCAATAATCGTTTGTTTGACTTTGTAGTCGGTTACTTTTACGGTGCGGTAATTTTCAAAATCCGGCAGTTCCTCATTCCTGGCCGTTAGTTTTTTAAAAGCAAATGCAGCCTCATATTCCCCCCAACGAATCGCCCGCAGATAGGCTCTGGAGGTTTCGTCAAATTGGCTCATCTTCTCGCCGGTCTGCATTGACGCGCATCCCAGAACCATCATTACGCAAATCACACCTTTGACCGCACATTTGAACATGTCAAATCTCCTTTTTTAATGTGTATCGAAAATCACAATAAGCGGCACCTTCCATAATCGTTTGGGTTCTTTTCAAGGTGATATTCGGATTAAATCCCTTA
>JASFGN010000242.1:0-5663 GCA_050123735.1 Desulfobacterales bacterium
CTGCTCGACAAAGCCGACCTCACCCTGGCTCGGGTGCAGGGTATCGTTGTCAGTAGAGAGGAAACGCTTAAAACCGGTCTGGATAATTTTAGCCGGGCCATGGAAAATGCCAATATTCTGATGCATAAGAGCACGGCCCTGGTCAGTGGAGCCGATGCGTCCATTGCGGAAATGATGCAATATCTGGTGGTCGCCGCGCAGAATCTGGAATTGGCCAGTCAAAATCTGAACCAGCTTATGGAATTGCTGGCCGAACACCCGTCACAATTGCTGTTTGGCGAGCCCCCGCGACCCCGCGATGCGGATAGCGTTAATCAATAATGGGAGATGATCGATGACACGCACACAGATATTTTGTGTTTTATGGATGGGTCTTGCGCTGCTATTGAGTGCCTGCCTTGATCTTAAACAGCCCAGCAACAAAATTGATTATTACAGCCTTGAATACGATCCGCCGCGCATCGGCGATCATCAAGCCCTTGCCGAGATCATCAAGGTCGAACAGTTCAGCGTTGCGCCCATATATAACACCTCTAAAATCATCTACCGCGACAGATCGTACAAAAGGGCAGCGTACACCTACCACAAGTGGCGTGCCAATCCCGGAGCAGCCGTCACCTATTTATTGGCCCGGGACATGCAGCAATCCCAACTTTTTAAGGCCGTTGTGACCCGCCACAGCCGGTTGCCGTATGCCTATCTTCTGGAGGGCAGCGTGGATGAATTTTTAGAATCCGACACCGCAGATGGCTGTCAGGCGGTTTTAGCCCTCAGCATTGTTTTAATGGCAGCGAATGAAGCGGATCTGGATAAACAAATCCGCTACCAGAAAACCTACCAAATGAGCAAGCCCTGTGAACGAGGCAACCCGGAGGCATTCGCCAAAGCCATGAGCCAGGCCATGGCAGAGGCATCCGAGAAAATTATCAATGACGTTTACCAGAATCTAAATAACGATTAACATTTACAATATCGCGCCCGTCTATAGTTGCGATTTATCGTTATAAATCAATGATGTTATGAGGCCCGGTCCGCCTTTGACGGCGACTGCGAAAGTTTGACCGGTTCCCGTCCGGGGGCAGAAATTCGGCGGCGCTCGAGCAGCGATCCATCCTGCCGGTAAAGATCGACCAGCGCCTTAAGGTAATTGGCGAGGGCCCGCACCTCAGCAATGCGGCTGACCAATAGATCACGCTGGGCCTGGGCCACCAGAAAGCTGGTTGATTTTCCCACGCGCAGCTTTTCGGTTTCGGTTCGCAGCTTTTCCTCATCGAACCTGCGGGTGACCGTCGAAGCGACAATCTGCTGCTTGGTCCGGTTAACCTCAATGTGGGCTGTGCGGACGTCGACCTCAACCAGCTGTGCAAGGTTCTCCAGCACTTTTTGCGCCTGTTCCCGGGTCAGCACCGCTCGCCGCTGAAGCGCCTCTGCATCCCGGTTGAAAATGGGATATTCAAAGCGGACGCCTGCCAGGGCGTCATAGCTGTCTTTTTTGAGATTATTAACAGATTCGCCAAAGGAATCGGCATAACCGCTTTTGCCAAGCGTAATGAAAAGATCCATTAAAGGCAGCAACCCGTTTCGGGTTTTGATCAGCTCCAGGTCACTGTGCAGTATTTCCAAACGAGCCTCGTTCAGCACCGGACGCATGCGCATGGCCACGGCCACATGCAATTCGACGTCTTCCAGTTTGATGTCAGGCAGGGTCGGCTGATAGATGAGATCGACTTCACGTTGCCAGATTGCGGGTCCCTGAGGATTGAGTAATCGCAGCAGCTGCAGGCGAATCGATTCTTTGTTGGCCCGCGCTTCGATGAGCGCCTGCTCCTGTGCGGCGACTTCGGCCTGAACGGCCGCCAGCTCCGCCTTTGCCAATCGGCCGACTTCGATCAACTGGTTGGTTTCTTCAAGCTGCTGGCGGGCAACTTTCAGTGACTCCTCAACGATTTCGATTTGTCGCCGTGCCAGGGCATAGTCCCAATACGTGCGCTCCACCTCCGCTACCAAAAATTCGGTAAATCCCCGTAATTCATATTCTGACATTCTTGTATCCAGGCGCGCCTGCCTCAGTTTGGCCAGGTTCACATCTGTTCCGTAACCTCGCAAAAGCGCCTGTGTTACGGTCATGCCCAAACGGGTCGAGTAAAAACTGGAATCGTAAAGTGATGAGTCATCCATTTCGCTGCCGGCCTCCAGGGCAACCGTTGTGCCGGTTGGAAAATACTGTTCCAGTGAAATGACGCCTTCGACCGTATCGGTGGTGAAATCCTCGGTGTCAGATCCGGACCTGGCAAGTCGCTCGCCTTTGACCCTGCCGCCGAAAATTTCTGCGTTTGTTGTTGGATCAAAAACAGCTCTTTCCCGGTCCTCAGCGGTTTGCTGAATCGAAGGGTTTAGTCTTTGCACCACAAGTGAGCGGTTGTTCTCAAGGCTCAGCAAAATGGCTTCGGTGATGGTCACTTTCAGTGGGCCCGGTGGCACCGGTCGCTCAACTCTTTCTTCAGATGGCGTGCCGGGCTCGATGTGCATTCGCACCTCCGTATCGGCAGGCACATTCGGCCCTTCCGCCGAGCGGTCAATGCGTTTCTCGACCAGTGTACAGGAGGCTGATGCCAGCAACAAGCCGCACAAGGCCAGAAAATTTCCCAGACCATATAAAAAATTGGCACACATCATATCCGTTCCTTTCGCAATCCCGTCTCACCCGTGGGCGGACGCGTCCGACGGTTCATTTTTTTGGCACCCATTGGGTAGACTATATGGTTTTAGCGGCTGCTGACAACTGAAAACTGTTCTGCCCATGACAAAGGTCTGTATATCTGAAAGACAATTACAACACGCACAGAATCGCCGTTTGGATGGATTCATTCATCATTTTTTTGATTGCATTATCGATCCCAAAGGTGCATTGTTTCTTGAATCAGGGCATTACGACCCAAATTTTTACGAAGATCCCCTGTGGAGAAAATCGAAAGGTAAGTTTAGCATGAAATCGGGCAGCCCTAAAATTTTTATTTTGACAGTCCTTTTGCTGGGCGCAGCGGCCGGTGTCATCTGGGTGATTTTTGCGCAATTTCATGAGCGGGATGATTCACGCCAGGGCGGTAAGGCTTTGCGAGCGGTGCCGGTGGAAGTCGCTCAGATTCAGCGCGGTTCGATCGCATTGCGGCGGACATTCAGCGGGGAGTTGGAAGCCCTGGCAGAATTCGTTGTGGCACCGAAAGTCAGCGGACGCGTGGAGCGGGTCTTGGTGAATATCGCCGACACGGTAGAACGTGGCCAGATCGTGGCCGAACTGGATAACGCTGAGTACATCCAGGCGGTCACCCAGGCCCAGGCGGATCTGGAAGTGGCCAAGGCCAAGCTATCCGAGGCCCGCAGCGCCCTTGAAATTGCCGACCGCGAGTTTAAACGTACGGATTCGCTTTTAAAACGCGGCGTGGCATCTGATTCTGAATACGACGCGGCCAGGCAGGAGCAACAGGCAAAACAGGCTCAACTCAAAGTCGCAGATGCCGAGGTGACGAAGGCCGAATCATCGCTGGAAACCGCCCGGATCCGGCTGGGCTATACCAAAGTCACAGCCGGCTGGACCGGCGGCGACGATCAGCGTGTCGTTGCCGAGCGCTATGTGGACGAGGGCCAGACGGTGGCCGCCAATGCACCGCTGCTATTGATTGTTGAACTGCAGCCCATCGTCGGCGTGGTTTTCGTTACCGAGAAAGAATACGCGCGTCTGGAACCCGGACAACTCGTTTCGCTCACAACAGACGCTTATCCGGGTGAACGCTACCAGGGGCGCATCGATCGCATCGCCCCCGTTTTCCTTAAAAGCACCCGACAGGCACGGATTGAAATGACCATCGACAATCCCCGGCATCGACTCAAGCCCGGTATGTTCATCAGGACCTCTGTGGTATTGGACCGGGTGGAGGATGCCACCATTGTCCCGGAGCAGGCCCTGACCATTCGTGATGACAGAAGCGGTGTCTTTATTGTCAGCGAGGATGGGAGATCGGTCCGTTGGCACACGGTAAATGTAGGCATCCAAGAGGGCGGCCGCGTCCAGGTGGTCGGCGAAGGGCTGGCCGGCCGGGTCGTCATCCTGGGGCAGCAATTGATAGACGACGGTTCGCCGATTAAAATCGCGGCCGAATCCAACAGGCCCGCCGCCGGCCGCGAAAAAGGTGACGTCCAATGAATCTGCCGCAATTCAGCGTCAGACGCCCGATTTTTGCAACAATGGTGACGTTGATCTTTGTCATCCTGGGCGCCGTGTCTTTGAGCAGGCTGCAAATCGACATGCTGCCCAACATCGAGCTGCCGACGCTGACCATCAGGACTGATTATGAGGGTGCCAGTCCCGAGGTCATGGAACGGCTGGTCACCCAGATTATCGAAGAAATCGTCGCCACAGTGCCCGGCGTAGAGGAAATCTCATCGACGTCCTCAGAGGGGCGAAGCACGGTTCGGGTCAGCTTTGTGTGGGGGACGGAAATCGATATGGCAGCTATTGATGTTCAGGGCAAACTCGAAGATGAAATCAACGAGTTGCCGGACGACATCGTAAGGCCGCGCATCCGCAAATTTGACATCGCCAGTTTTCCGGTCGTTTTGTTGGGCATTTCCAGCACGCTCGACCCTGTGGAACTGACTGAGCTGATTGAAGTTCAGATCCGCTACCGGTTTGCCCGCATTCCGGGTGTGGCGCAGGTTGATACCTGGGGCGGCTTCAATCGCGAGGTCCGGATCGAACTGGATCCGGACCGGATCAAGGCCGTCGGCCTGCCTCTGGATCGGGTGCTCGACGCCATCCAGGACGCCAATCTCGATCTGCCGACAGGCAAGATTGAGCAGGGCCGCTATGAGGTCATGCTGCGCGCCCCGGCCGAGTTCATCAATCTAAATGAGATTCGCGAAACCGTTATCGTCCGGCGCGACGGCGCTGCCATAAGGCTGGGTCAAATCGCCGAGGTCAAAGACACCTATGAGAAGCTGACCCGCATCGTGCGCGTCAACGGCGGGCGCGGACTGCGTGTGGCGATTCGCAAACAGGCCAACGCCAATACGGTCGAAGTGTCCAGGCGCATACTGGATGAGATCAAAGCGGTCAATCGGGATTTTCCGCAGATAAAGATCGTCCCGGTCATCAACCAGGGCAACTTTATCGAGCGTTCGATTGCCAACGTTGCGCGCTCGGTGCTTTACGGCGGCGGGCTGGCCATCGTGGTATTGCTGTTTTTCCTGCGCAGCGTCCGCAGCACGCTGGTGATTTCGCTGTCGATTCCGATCTCAATCGTAACCACGTTTGCATTAATATTTTTCGGGGGGTTGACGATCAACCTGATGACACTGGGCGGACTGGCCCTGGGCGTGGGTATGATGGTCGACAGCTCCATCGTCGTGCTCGAAAACATCTTTCGCCGCCGCAGCGAGAACGGTGAAGCGCCGGAGCAAGCATCGGTAGAAGGTGCCCGCGAGGTCGGACCCGCCATCATCGCCAGCACCATTACCACTTCGGTCATTTTTTTACCGTTGATTTTTGTGCGCGGCATCGCGGGCATTCTCTTCAAAGAGCTGGCCTATGTCATCATTTTTGCACTGATCTGTTCGCTGACGCTGGCGCTGAGTCTGGTGCCCATGCTGGCTTCCCGGCTCCTGAG
>JASFGN010000243.1:0-5662 GCA_050123735.1 Desulfobacterales bacterium
TGGCGGGGACGCTGAAAAGGCAAAAACATCTCAACCCTGCGGGTTATAAAAATTAATTTTCAACTTTATCGCAAATTCAGCCACAAAATGTTTCCATAATAGCATTTAACAGCTGGTGCTTATAATCTGTATATTACTTGCCGGAGGCGGATTGTCTTTTGTTTTCCGTCCTCTCAACGGAAAGCAAAAGAAAGAAATAATCTCTGCGGCCTCTGCGTCTTGAGCGCAGCAGGCGGTGAAATAGAAATGTCTAACACGTCCGACACATACGATGATTTCAAATCCGGCTACGTCGCCATCGCAGGGGCTCCCAATGTCGGAAAATCCACCCTCCTCAATCGTTTGCTGGGCGAAAAAATATCCATAACCTCTAAAAAGCCCCAGACCACCCGCAATCGAATCCTGGGCATCATGCACCGGCCGGGCGCGCAGATTGTTTTTATCGATACCCCGGGCATATTTAAAGCCAAAGATACGCTCAATCTGCGCATCGTCGATACAGCCCTGGCAGCCATAGATGAAGCCGATTTAATCCTTTTCGTTCTGGACGCGGCCCATCCGGATCCGACCTCTGAATATTTTCTGGCCAAACGCCTCCAAAAGCAGGAACGACCGGTGATTTTGGCGCTCAACAAAATCGATCAGGTCAACAAAACAGACCTGCTGGCGATGATTGAAAAATGGTCGACCGAATACTATTTTGAAGTCATCATTCCCATCTCCGCCACCGAGGGCACCCAGATCGAACAACTGACAACCGCCATGCAGAATATGCTGCCAAGCGGCCCGCCCTATTTTCCGGAAGATGCGCTCACGGATTTATCGGAGCGCTTTATCGCCGCGGAGATGATTCGCGAAAGCATTTTTCGCCTTACCGGAGAGGAGATTCCCTATGCCACTGCGGTAACGGTGGATACCTTCAAAGAAGAAAAGGATGGCAAGCTAATTAAAATTGAAGCCACCATCCACCTGGAGCGCGGGTCTCAGAAGGGGATTATCATTGGCAAGGACGGCAGCAGGCTCAAACGCATCGGGATCGAATCACGCCAAAAAATAGAGCAGATGCTGGAAACCAAAGTCTTTTTAAAACTCTTCGTGCGGGTCCAGAAAAACTGGCGCAGGGATACTCGTGCCTTAAGGAAGTTTGGATACTAGTGAGTCCCTTTTAAAGCACCCCCTTTTGCCAAATTTCTGTGTCAGGCGGTAATTTCTTGAAATCGGATGCGGCGTCTATCTTTTAAGATTTCATTTGAAGAGGGTGACTACATAAGTGCAAGAATTTTGTCGTGAATGGCCTCGGATCGAGTCCGATCGCCGAACGTGCCGATGCGAACCCCGACCTCGGTCGAATTTTCACCCAGCCTTTTGAGGCTAATCGTAAAGCTTTTGCCGTCGGCCATTTTGCCCTTGATCACACCATTAAAGGCGTCGTGTTCCTTGGATTCGGTGGTCAGCTTCAGCTCTTCAACTGCTTGAACGGCAGCTTGCCAGGTTTTGTCCATCGAGGCATCGTAATTTCTGCTGAGATCCCCTTTAACATAGGCGTAAGTGCCGGCACCCACTGCTGCTGCGGTTGCACCGATAAGCGCCCACTTGCGCGAGCATCCACTCAGGCCGATTAAAAAACAGCACAGCAAAGCGACCATTTGCAGTCTTTTGTTCGCCATAAGCCCTCCTGCAGGTGAAAGAATTGTAAGTGTGGATTGGATGACTTTGCTTGGATACCTGAATTTTGCACGGGTCGGAGACTTTAAGTTGCAAGATTCAGAGTGTAAGTTATCAAACACGCTTTGCTGTGTCAATTATAAGGTCCGGGTTCCGGTACCGCAAAAATAAGAGGTATCCAAAGACCTACGGGTTCGATTTTTTGATCAAGGCCTTTAAATTTCTTCCCAGAACATCATAATACTCGATGAGGTCCTGTCTTTTGAGCTTTTCAACGGTCGGCCGCGGCAGCAGCTCTTTGGAAGTGCCGTTTAAAATAAGCTCCGTTTCATTTGCGTTAAACCTTTCACCGGCCTCGATCCATTTGACGACAGCCTTATTGGCCGGGCACACCTTCTGACAGATCATGCAACCCACCAGGCTGTTGTGCCAGGCCGGTCGGAGCCAATCCGGAAAATCCCGGGTGCTTTCATTGCAAAAGGTCAGGCAACGCTCGGCATACAGCTGGAAGCGATCTGTTGAGATGGCATTGGTCGGACAGGCTTTCAGGCAGGCCGTGCACGTTTCACATTCGGCCATAACGGTGGGCTCTGTCCAGCCGTCGGCTTCACAGGGAATATCGGAGACACACACCACCGGCCGGTAAAAGCTGCCCCGCTCCGGGATATAAGAGATATTATTTTTTCCATACCGGGCCAGACCGCTGCGCACAGCCAGCAGTTTTTCAGGCAACCGGACCTTTTTTAAATGATATGACTCGGGCGATAAAAATTGATCCAGTGTGGCGATCACCTGCTGATCTATCGAAGACGCATAGGTGGGCGGAATCATCACCGCGAAAGAATCATGCCCGGTCTCAAAGACAATCCTTACCCGGGGTTGCGGCACGCCGATAATAATCAGGGATCGGGCATCTGCCAGCCTGCGCCCACAGGCAAAATCAAAAGAGGCCAGGTATTCGTCAAACAGAACCGGATCCAGAAGGCCCTTTTGGCGCCTGGAACCAATTTCGGCCTCAAGGTCCTTGACGCGCCCAATCGATACGATCGTGCCGTGCCAGCCCTGCTTTTTGATATGTTCAACCAGTTGTCCACTGCTCTTATCCGGTGTCATCATGCTGGATCTCCGATATCAGGCTTTCACTTCAGCTCTGACCTTGATACTTAACCGACGTCTATAAACGGATTCTGGATCCACGCCAGCATAATTTCCTTGACAGGTGTATAACCATCTATTAGTTTTTGGATGGTTAATTAAATAATCCTTTTATTGTAACCCGTCAAGTACTTTATGTTGGTTATATAGTGGGGAGGAACTCCGTGAGTGCAAAAAAAAGTGCAGGCACTATTAAATTGTTGGGGGGCCGCTTATGTCTTGATTTTGTCAATACGGTACACTGTTATGGCTGTGACGACATTGGGGAATATTTAAATAATTATCAAGATCTTATCGATTGGTCCCGACATGTGGGATCCATGACGTCCGGCGAGGCGAATCGATTAACGCTAAAATCTGCTGAGAATCCCGCCGAAGCAAAACGCGTGCACCTGCGAGCCATCGAGCTGCGCGAAATTATCTACAGCATTTTCTGTTCAATCCTGGACGGTACGCCTCAGGCTGAAAAAAATCTTACAGCCTTTAATGAATATCTTTCCGACACGATGGCGCTATCGAAGCTTGTTAAAACAGCGGATGGTTTTGATTGGGACGGGACCGCAAATACAGATCGTCTGGACGCGATCCTAAACCCGGTTATTCGTTCAACAGCCGATTGCCTGATTTCAGAGGAATGGCGGAAGATAAAAAAGTGCGCGGATCCGACCTGCGGTTGGCTATTTTTGGACGTCAGCCGCAACCACAGCCGGCGCTGGTGCGACATGCGCGACTGCGGCAACCGCGCCAAGGCCAGCCGCTTTTACAAAAAGAAAAAAGACGCCAAATCGGGCCAACCATCTTTACAGGCTCCAGCTCAATCGTCCGGATCCAGATCAAATATCAGACGCCACCTGCTGTAAAATAATTATGTGGAATTTTTCTAATTTTAGTCACTTTAGATCATTTTAGGCATTTTAGGCATTCTGGACCAAATTTTTATATATGATGGGAATAGTTTCGAATTTTTGGAATTGAAAGGAGATTATCCATGTCTACGGTAAAACTCATCGAATATGAGGAAGCCGGCCCCGAGGTGCGCGCAGTTTATGATGACATCATGGCCACACGTCAAATCGACTGGGTCAACAATTTCTGGAAAGCACTGGCTGTGCAGCCCGACCTTTTGCGGCGCATCTGGCAGGGGGTCAAAGCGGTGATGGCCCCTGGCACGCTCGATCCGCTCGTCAAGGAAATGCTCTATGTGGCGGTCAGTGTCACCAACGGCTGCGCGTATTGCATTAACAGCCATACCACGGCCGCGCGCAAAAAAGGAATGACAGATGCCATGCTGGCCGAGTTGATGGCGGTGGTGGGTATGGCCAACCAGACCAACGCTCTGGTCAACGGCTTTCAGGTGGATCTGGACGAAGCCTTTCAGGACGGCGGGCGGCAGACCTGACCGGCCAATCGGCAGCTGACTTCTCTTTTCAGCTAAAAAGGGAACCCGAACAACGGGTTCCCTTTTCGTTTTGCTGCCCATCAATTCGCGGTTTGGGTAGATTCAAAAAGCCGTGTGAACTCGTCGTATCCTTCTTTTTGCAGATCTTCTTTGGGGATAAATTTTAAAGCAGCCGAATTAATGCAGTACCGCAGGCCGGTGGGCGCCGGGCCATCCGGAAATACGTGACCCAGATGTGAATCCGCATGCTTGCTGCGCACCTCGGTTCGCACCACAAAAAGCTTGCGGTCCTCATGCTCGACAATGTTTTCAGACACCAGCGGTCGCGTGAAACTGGGCCAGCCGGTACCGGAATCAAACTTGTCGGTCGAAGAAAACAGCGGCTCGCCGGAAACGATGTCCACATAGATGCCCTCTTTCTTGTTGTCGTGATATGCGTTGTTGAAGGGGGGCTCGGTGCCGTCTTGCTGGGTGACCTTGTATTGCATGGGTGTTAACTGCTGTTTGAGCAGCGCATCGTCAGGCTTTGAATATTTAGGCTGATCACCGGTTTTCATTGTCTGGGCGGCGGGTTTGGGCTCATCGCCCCACTTGCTGTCCAGAAACTGATCGCGACCGGAGCCGTAGCGATACATTTTGTATCGAATCGGATTCTTTTTGTAATAATCCTGATGATAGTCCTCAGCGGGATAAAACCGGGTCAGCGGGACGATCTCGGTGGCGATCGGCCTGTTAAATCGACCCGATTTTTCAAGCGCAGCCCTGGATTCTTCGGCAATGCGCTTCTGTTCTTCGTCATGGTAAAAAATGGCCGGTCGATACTGGGAACCGCGGTCGACGAATTGCCCGCCGGCATCGGTGGGATCAATGTGGCGCCATAAAATATCCAACAATTCTTTGTAGCTTATTTTATCCGGATCGTAGGTCACCTGGATCGCTTCGGTATGACCGGTGCCGCCGGCCGAGACTTGCTTGTAGGTCGGGCTGGCCACATCACCACCGGTGTAGCCGGATACAGCCTCAATCACGCCGTCGACTTTTTCAAAATCCGATTCAACGCACCAGAAACAGCCGCCGGCAAAGGTTGCGGTTTTATATTTCATATTTTCTGTTTTCATAGTGGAACTCTTTTCTTCCTGGTTAATCTTTTTATCGCTTGTTTTTTGAAAACCCAATAGGACGATGCCTATCAGGAATAATATGCCTATTGTAATAATCGTTTTCATCATTCTTAACTCCATTTATTACAAAAAGTTCGATTCCTGGCCAATGGTAAATATAAGCACGAATTCGAATAAAGTCAGATTTTAAATTCTATAGTCGCGGCAGGCTGTGGAACCTTACAGGTTTGTCCTATTAGATTTTGAACAAGCCGATGCTACGGCCTCTCGCAAGGCCGCAGAGTCGCAAAGAAAAAATTTAAATCTCTTGGCGTCTTAGCGT
>JASFGN010000244.1:0-5659 GCA_050123735.1 Desulfobacterales bacterium
CTGTGCAATCAGCTGAAAGGTGCGTTCACCCGCTCTAAAATCGGGAAAGCTGAGTGATAAATCAGCGCAGATAATTCCCACCAGAGTGATATTGGGAAAATCGTGACCTTTGGCCACCATCTGGGTGCCCACCAGAATATCGATTGACTGATCTTTAAGGCCTTTGAGTAATTTAAAAATACTTCCTTTCCGGGTAGTGGTATCGCGATCCATCCGGGCAACACGGGCCTGCGGGAACATTTCTTTCACCGTGGCTTCAATTTTTTCGGTGCCCAGGCCTATTTTTTTTATTTGGGAAGATCCGCAACTGTCACAGTTGTTGGTTGCCCCCCGGGAAAATCCACAATAATGGCAACGAAGCGCATTGGCCTTGTGGTGGTAGGTCAGGGAAATGTCGCAATTTTTGCATCGCAGGGCCTGACCGCATGATTGACAGAGTGCAAAATTGGCAAACCCGCGACGATTGATAAAAAGCAGTATCTGCTCTTTGCGATCCAGTGTCTCCTTCATCGACCGCTGTAATTCAGGTGTAATGAAGCGCCGAATTCCCCGGTATCCCATACTTTCACGAAGATCCACGATTTTTATGTCGGGCAACGAGCGCTGTTCGATACGCTTTTTCAGATTGACTTCAATAAATTTTCCGGCCCGGGCATTATAATAGGACTGGATGGAGGGTGTCGCGGATCCCAGCAGCGCCAGACAATCATTTTGTTTTGCCCTCACCACAGCCAGATCTCGGGCATTATAGCGCAAATTATTTTCCTGTTTATAGGAAGCGTCGTGCTCTTCATCCACGATCACGAGACCGACCGCAGGGAATGGGGCAAAAATAGCCGAGCGTGCACCGATGGCGATCTGCGCTTTACCCTGCAGGATAAGACTCCATTGATCAAAGCGCTCGCCGGCCGATAGGCCGCTGTGCAGCACAGCGATCCGTTCTCCGAAACGGGCACGAAAGCGCCGCTCCATCTGGGTGATCAGGGCAATCTCGGGAACCAGTACCAAAACGGATTGCCGTCGATTGATAACTTCAGCTGCAATCTGCATATAGACCTCGGTTTTGCCGCTGCCGGTGACGCCTCGCAGAAGAAAAGTCGCAAAGCCCTGACCCAATCTGTCGGTGACCCGGGCAACGACGCCTTGCTGTTCGACATTTAACTCAAGGGCCGTATCCGCACGAATCGTCTCTCCGAAAGGATCGCGATAGACGCGTTTTTGTTGAATGGTCAGGTAGCCGTCTTTTTCAAGGGCCCGAACCAGGCGGGCGGCACCGGGGATCTGTTTTTTTAGATCAGGCATCGAGATTTCACCCTGCTGGTCGAGGATCTCAATGATCCTTTTGCGGGCTTTTGAAAGTCGATCCATCGGCGCATCTGACCTGCCAAGTGCGATAAGGCTTTCGGTGCGCGTCTGGGTCGAAGCTCCTTTCAGTTCTCGCGTCTTTGCAATCCATCCGCTGCGCTGAAGCGCCTGCAGAAGGGCGCCGGGCACATTCCGGCCCAGCTTGTCGTTGAGGTGTTTCAGGCGACAGGGCCCGGATTCAAGCAGTTGCAACACCGCTCGTTGAAGGGAGGTGAGGATTTTGCCTCTTAAGGCTGTCTTGCCTTCAGCTGTAATCGAAAGGGCCGCATAATCATAAAGCGTGAGGCCGCCGGGCAGCGCGTTTTTGATGACATCACCGATGGGATGTTTATAATAGTCGGCAATCCATTGATAAAAAGGAATCATCGACGATGGAAAAAGAGATTCTTGATCGAGCACGTCTAAAATATGCTTGATTTCAGCCGGCTCGGTTTCAGTAGCAGAACCCATGATATAGCCGGTTATCCGTCGCTGCCCGAATGGCACCAGAACGCGTTTGCCGGCCTCAATGAATGGGATCAAGAAAGGCGGTACGCTGTAAGTAAAGGTATGATAAACCGGTAAGGCAACTGCAACTTCGAGATGTAATTTTTCGACAGTCATGGGTCAACAATGAATCCTTAGGAGTACATCATTTATGCCGATACATTTTTAACCTTGGTTTAATCGTAAATATTTCTAATCTTTTAAATTTTTTGTAAAATGGATATACATATTTTCAAAATAGTGTTAATATAACCTTAAGTAAAATTGGATTCAACCCAAAGCGGTTGCAAGTGCCGCCAGGTCGGTGATCGTATATATTGATCGCGGATTGAGCTGCTTATCGGTTTATGACCAGGCGTGTGCCTCGGAATTTTCGAGATTGGTTCTAATGAAATTCAAGATCTGGACGATATATAGGTTAAGGAGGCAGTTATGCGAAAATTAACAAAATCATGGGCAGTTATTGGTGTGATCGCGGCTCTGATCATAATGCCCTTTGCAACGACAGTCCAAGCCCAGGATTATTTTGAATCCAGAGAACCCGGCGGCGGCGCCATGATGTATGACACGATTGTGGTCCGGCCGATTGGCATCGTCGCCACAGCCGTCGGATCGGTTTTTTGGCTGGTTTCGCTGCCGTTTTCGGCTTTGAGCGACACCACCGATATGGCGACTGAAAAACTGATTAAAGAGCCCGCTGCATTTACCTTTAGACGACCTTTAGGCGAGTTTTAGACCCCGTTTAAATCTTCTTCTGTATTGACACAGGGGTATTAATTGCATATACGAAGCTGCAATTAATGACTCAGGATATACCTGTACCTGTTTTTTCTCCTGCCTGCCATACAAAACGCTAACCTATCACAAAAGGAGGCCGCCGTGCCGGTACATGTCGTAGATCACCCCTTGGTCAAGCACAAATTGGCGTTTATGCGGGAACATGATATTACAACCAAAGATTTCCGTGATCTTGCATCCGAACTGGCTAATCTTCTGACCTATGAAGCCACCAAGCATTTAGAGACCGAAACCGTTACGATCCAGGGTTGGGCCGGCGAGGTTGAAGTTGAAAAAATTAAGGGCAAAAAAATCACCGTCGTTCCCATTCTTCGAGCCGGGCTTGGCATGATGGACGGTGTTCTCAATCTCATACCAACCGCCAAGGTCAGTGTTGTCGGCGTTTACCGCAACGAAGAAACACTTGAACCCATCAGATATTATGTCAAAATGACCAGTCAGATGGAGGAGCGCATTGCCCTTATTCTGGACCCCATGCTGGCAACCGGCGGTACGGTCATCGCCACCATCGACCTGATAAAAGAATCCGGTTGCAAAGACATCAAAGGCATATTTATGGTTGCCGCTCCGGAAGGGATCGAACGGTTGCAAACCACTCATCCCGACGTCGAAATATGGGTTGCCGCCATAGATGAAAAATTAAACGAGGTCGGATATATCCTGCCCGGCTTGGGGGATGCGGGCGATAAGATATTTGGCACCAAGTAAATCCGGCCCAAAATATTGATAGGGTTTTTCAAACCGGGTGCTTCACACCCGGTTTCACCCGCAACGATGGGGGCACTTCGCGCCCCTGTCTTTTACCGCCTTCGGCGGTAAAATCCAAGCCACCCGCTGGGCGGATTGTCGTTGACCCTTTCACTTCGTTTTCAGCCATCAGAGGACCCGGGTAAGTATGGCCGTCAAGGATTGGATCACAGACTATAAGTTGAATTATCCAGACAGTCTATTTAGCGTCCAAGTTCTTCTGGTTGCATTTGGTGCGCTGATTACCGTGCCCATCCTTACCGGATTGGACCCTGCTGTGGCTTTGTTTACAGCCGGCGCCGCGACCCTCATTTTCCATGGCTTTACCAAAAGGTCCATCCCGGTCTTTCTGGCATCATCATTTGCTTATATGGCCCCGATATTGATCGCAACAGAAACTTGGGGCCTGGCGGCCACCCTCGGCGGGCTTGTGGCTGCGGGCCTTGTTTATACAGGTATCGGCGGCATCATCTACTGGAAAGGCCGCAATTTCATTCCGTCATTATTTCCGCCGATTGTGGTCGGACCGATTATAATCGTCATCGGCCTGATGCTGGTACCGGTAGCCGTGTCAATGGCACTGGGCAAATCAAACCCCGCTCATCTCATACCCGATAAAATCGGGCTGCTGATCTCGGCCGTCACGCTGGTGGTGACCATTGTCCTGTTCAGGCTGGTCCGGGGCATTTTCAAACTGATACCCATTATCGGCGGCTTCATCGCGGGATATCTGGTTTCGATACCCTTTGGAATCATTGATTTCTCCATCGTTGCCAGGGCACCATGGTTTTCCGTTCCAAAATTTGTATTCCCGCAATTTAACATTCATGCCGTTTTTTTTCTGGTTCCGGCAGTGGTCGCGCCGGCAATTGCACATTTTGGCGACATCCTCGCCATTGGCGAGATCACAGAAAAGGATTACCTGCGCGAACCCGGTATCCATCGAACACTGCTGGGTAACGGTGCGGCAAACACACTCGCAGCCTGTATCGGCGGTCCGCCGGTTCGGATTTACGCCGAGATTACCGGAGCGGTGGCGGTTTTCAAAAAACTGGATCCGGCCATTATGGTGTGGGCCGCTATTCTGGCTATGGCACTGGCCTTTTTGGGCAAGCTAAGCGCCATCATCCAGACAATCCCTGATCCTGTTAGCGGCGGCATTCTGATTTTATTTTTTGGTGCGCTGGTGGTGGCGGGCATCAATTGCCTGCTGCAGGTCCGGTCAAAATTATTGGCATTCAAAAATTTGCTGATTGTGGTGATCATTATAGTGACCGGAATCGGCGGAATCACATTCTCAGCCGGTGCATTCACCCTGAAAGGTGTGGCGCTGGCAACGCTGACGGGCGTTATTTTAAACCGGATTCTGCCGGACGAAATCGCAGACGAAAGCTGATGCACCAGAATTTTAGCGCCAAACATCTCTTGATTGACATTATGAGATTTTAGCCTATATTTGCAAACGTGACAGCTATTCAAGTGCTCAAAAAAGCGTTCGACCCATCCGTCATATGCATTACTGAGAGGAGGACAATATGGCAGATGACCTTAATCGAATCCGGAGCATTTTAAGCACCCATCGCCGTCGACTTCTGGAGCGAGCCAATGTCGTGGCCACCGGTATCGGGTACAAAGAAACCGCCGGCGCAAAAACAGAACGGCTGTCTATTGTTTGCTCGGTAAAAGAAAAAGTTCCAGCGGCACGGTTATCCGCGCAAGAAATGATACCGTCGGCGGTCGACGGCACCCCCACCGATGTTGTCCAAACCGGCATCATCCGTGCGCTACAGGTGCCCACCGATCGATTCCGTCCGGCTCCCGGTGGTGTCAGCATCGGACACGTGGGAATCACCGCCGGAACGCTGGGATGCTGGGTGATAAAAAACGGACAGAAAGTCATTTTATCCAACAACCATGTGCTGGCCAACAGCAACGCTGCCGAAATCGGGGACGCCATCCTGCAACCCGGCCCCTTTGACGGCGGACGTTTCCCGCAGGATCATATTGCCAACCTGACCCAATTTGTGCCCATATCTTTTCAAGGCGAACCCAGTGAATGCCAATTTGCCAATGCGGTTATCTCTGTATTTAATCTGGGGTGCCGAGTGATCAGCAGCAACACGCGCTATCAAGTGACGAAAGCTCAGGCCGAAGACAATCTGGTGGATGCCGCTATCGCCACACCGCTGAATTCAGCCGATATTAAGGATGAAATTTTCAATATCGGGCCGATCCAGGGGACGGTATCGGGTGAACTGGGAAT
>JASFGN010000245.1:0-5647 GCA_050123735.1 Desulfobacterales bacterium
AATGGGGTTTCATTCTGCCACCGCATTACTGAGATCATTGGAGGAAACGCAGTCCCTACTGGTGAATTTGATGGGCATGAAGCTCCATGATAAGGAAGGCAACCGCTATCGTTTCAAAATGAAAAGTGATAATGCCGTCGGACATTTTTATGATGTAGTTTTTGATTCACAGGCAAAAGCCGGGCGGCAGGGGGGTGGGACCGTGCATCATATTGCTTTTCGAACACCGACCGATGATGAGCAAAAATACTGGCAGCAGTCCATATCGGACAGCGGTTATTCCGTAACAGGCGTTCGCGATCGCAAGTATTTCAAATCGATCTACTTTCATGAGCCGGGGGGCGTTCTCTTTGAGATTGCAACCGATCCACCGGGTTTTACCGTGGATGAGCCTTACGAGCGTTTGGGGTGTGATCTGAAACTGCCGGATCAATACGAATCCATGCGGTCTGAGATTGAAAGCCGTCTGCCGGAATTACCTTCAAGGGACAGGCGCACCGCTGAACGTCTCTGTGAGGTCAGTTAGATATGGTAAATCCATAAACACCCAAACTGTTTAAATGGAGAAAACCAACATGACAAATATACTGTCTAACACGGACGGCGGCCTGATTACCGCTGACAACTCGGCTGTCGTATTCATAGATCATCAACCCCAGATGACATTTGGTGTTGCCAACATCGAAAGACAACAGCTCGTCAACAATGTGGTTATGCTGGCCAAAGGAGCCAGGTTATTTGGTGTGCCGGCGATTCAGCGGTTATATTTGGCCACAGTTAATGGATGTCTTTCCAGGGCAGCAACCCATCGAACGAACCAGCATGAATTCATGGGATGATCCGACCTTCCGCGAAGCGGTTAAAGCAACCGGGAAGAAAAACATCCTCATCGCCGGGCTATGGACCGAGGTGTGTGTGACCTGGCCGGCACTTAACATGCTATCTGAGGGATACAACATCTACGTTGTTGAAGATGCCTGCGGCGCGACATCGCAGCTGGCCCATGATGCGGCCATACGACGGTGCGTGCAGGCCGGAGTGGTTCCCATGACCACGATTGCCACTGTGCTCGAGTTTCAGCGCGATTGGGCCAACCGGAAGCATTACGACGAGTTGCTCAATATTTTCCGCGAACATGGCGGCGCCTACGGTGACGGCATTGATTACGCTTACACCATGGTTCATAAGGCACCGCAGGCTGCTCACAATCCGCATGTCGTTGAAAAATAGATCCCGGCCGTAAGGGGATGGCGAAGAATCCATTACTGTCCCAGGATAATAGTCTAGAGATCAAGAGTTTAAGAGCTGAGAGACCACAAAGTTGAGGAGGAAAAGGCATGGGCACTGAAATCCAGTTTGAACATGTGACACCTGAAGAGCTGTCGGCGTGGATGGAAGGCAAAAAGTCATTCTTTCTTATTCACACGCTGACCGGCATTCATTTTCAAAAGGTCCATCTGCCGGGTGCCCGGAACGCCTGTGTTTTTGAAGTCACCTTTCTGGATCAAATGCATTCGATCGCAGCAGATAGAAATGCGCAAATCGTGCTTTATGGCTCGAGCGAGCGCTCTATGGATGCCCTGACTGCTGCCGAAAAGCTTACATTGGACGGCTATCAGCGGATTTTGATTCTAAAAGGCGGTATCGAATCCTGGCGGGCGCTGGGCTATCCCCTGGAAGGCGAATCTGCAAAGATCGCCTTGGATCCCGAAACCCGGCTGTTACTGCCCGAAGGTGAATACCAGATCGATCCGGATCAAAGTATGATCGAGTGGTTCGGGCGCAATCCGAATACCAGGCATTTCGGGACCGTCCGTATTTCCGCAGGACAGATTCAAATTGAAAACGGCAAAATGACCGGTGCGGTTGAAATTGATATGGATTCGATCGAAAACATCAACCTGGAAGGTGATGAGCTTCAACCGGTGCTGGTGTCGCACCTAAAGTCGGATGATTTTTTCCTGGTAAAGGCATTTCCCAGGGCAACATTTACGATCAACAGCGGCCAGCTGGCCGAGGAGCCGCACCTAAGCTTACCGAATTATGAAATCAACGGGACCCTGGAGCTCAGAGGCGTCACAGCAGATCTTTCATTTACCACCACAATTGCCGGCACCGACGACGGTGGGCTAATAGCCGAAGCCCATTTCGACATCGACCGAACCCGCTGGAATGTTATCTATGGATCAACCCGGTTTTTTGAAAATCTGGGCATGCACCTGGTCTTTGATCTGATCAGTTTCCAGTTGAAAATTGCTGCAACCACAGGATGAATCCTTGCGCCATTTTAGCATGATGACATTCAACCTCAGAAATATTAAAAAAATGATCTTTGTTTTCCTGATCTGTCTTTTGCCATTGTCGCTTGCTGCCGGCGATGGACACCTGCAGGCCGAAATTGATCATTTGATACAAAGCATTCAGAGCTCAAACTGTGCTTTTATTCGAAACGGCGAAACGCACAGCTCTGCCGAGGCGATAGAACATATTTTAAGGAAATACGAGCATTTCAAAGACAGGATCCAGACCGCCGAGGATTTTATACAGTATTGCGCGTCAAAGAGCCTGCTAAGCAAGCAACCCTATCAAATCAAATGTGCGGACCAGGGTATAGTCGAAAGTCGGCTGTGGTTTCTGGATGAGCTCAACAGATACAGGGGTCAATGAGTTGCGGGTTGTCAGCCACGCGGGCGCCCTCCAAAATCAAGAAGGCGCCCTTCTGGTTGAAATGACTAATACCTATCTCAAATTGGTGGGAGCGGCATCTTGCCGCGATAGTCGAGCATGTTGAATCGGTTTGATGCACACCTTGGTGTTTATAAAATAGATGTGTAACCCATTTATCCCGGGCAACACAGCCATTGAGTGCTTGCCCGCCTCTGGCAGGTTAGTGCGCCTGAGGCGCATAAAATGCATTTTTGAAACAGGTTCTAATGATCATGGGTATCATCTGCTTTGGTGGCATGCACGGTGCCGTCTGCGTGTTCCGGCGGCGAGTAAATGGAATACAGCTTCATTTTCTCGCTGTCTGACGTGTTGATCACGTTGTGCTCCACACCGGCAGGAATCACCACCGCCCAGTCGTCTTCGACCTCGTATTCCTTGCCATCCAGGATGACCTTTCCGCGACCCGACTCAAAGCGAATGAATTGATCCAGATCATGCACCTCTGAGCCGATGTCCTCGCCGGGCAGCAGGCTCATCACCACCAGCTGGCTGTTCTCGGCTGTGTGCAGCACTTTTCTAAAGTTATCGTTTTTCATCGTTGCCTTTTCAATATTAATGACATATCCAGCCATATTTTGTACCTCCGGTTTCTCTCGGTTGTTTTATTTATTTACAGCCGGATATGGTAACTACGAAATGGGGAGGTGCAAATAAATTTTCGGAAAAAAGCGCGGTCACTATTTTGGGGACCATTCAATAGAGGATTATGCGCTGCAGCACTGATTTAGTGCAGGTCGCTTTTGGCTAAAACCGAAAAGTAAACCGCGAGCTCTCTTTGTGAACAATTTGCCCGTAATCTCTGATCCAGTCATTTTCTTTCTCCGACAGGGGACCTTTTTCACGAAGTTTTTGTACATTTTCTTGCAGTTGCTGACGGGTTTTAGGACCGGTGAGCACGATGTCAACATGGGGGTTGGAAAGGCAGAAGCGATAGCAATCAGATGCGGTCATTACCGGGCCGCTCCAATCTTTAGGGCGCTTGAGCAGACCGCGCCATCGGGTGGCGGTATAGGCAATAAGAGCCGGTTTTCGTTTGGCGAGGTGGGGAAAAATGTCCTGCTCGGCACCGGTATGAGCGGCATTATAGCGGACCATCAGTATATCCAATGGAGAATCTTCTGCAAGCTTTCCCGCCTTTTTGCGGTCGTGAATGCTCACCCCAATGGCCCGAACCTTACCTGACTCTCGAAGGGATACCAGTGCGTCAATCGTTGATGAAGTCCAGATGCTCGTGCGGCCCAGCCAGAAAAGCTGAAAAACATCGAGATACTCCGTTCCAAGCGTCTCGAGCAAGCGGTCACAGGCACGTTTGATACGCCCACCGAAATATCCGGTAGTCGGCCCACAGGCCAAAATGATCGATTCCCGGTCACGCTTTAAAGCTGCTTTGAGTGACGCTGTTACCCGCCGCGCACTGGGGGTCCAGAAGATATAGTTTAGACCCTGCTCCAGGGCCCAATCCAAATCCTCACCTTCGATACCATAGTTCGTCGCCAATCCGAGCCGAAACACGCGACGCCCAAAGCCGGCAACATCCCGATGCAGGAAATCATCGTTCATCAATACGGATTCCTTTCAGCTCCGAAATATTAGGATAATTTAATGAGCTGTTGTCTACCAGGGCCGATGAGCCCCAGAATCGATCTTTTTTTACACTTTCATCGGGTTACAGAGAATTACCGCCCCCGGTTGTTTGATTATATACATTCTTTTTGTAATAATTTCTACAACAAGATTGCGCATTTTCTTGACAAAGCGCCTGAAATCACTTATTTTTTAGTCAAATATCCGCTCTTTTACATACCCCACCTCACTATTTCGGAATTCGGAATTCGGATTTCCCCGCTGAAAGCGGGACTTTGGGGGCGAAACGGCTTCGACGGGGACAAAGAAGCTTGAGCTGCATACCGAGCGTCCTGTCAGCTCGTAAATCCGATGGGGCTTTAAACATAATCGCAGACGATTATGAATATGCCATGGCCGCATAATTAGGCCATCGTTCTGCCGGGTTTTTCCTGCGGATCCGGTAAGAGCGTCGACTAGCAGGATAGTCGATTCTGGCTGCCTGTGACGGATTCGGCGAAACTTAAACAGGCTAGTGCAGCTAGTATCCCGCCTGGAGGAGACTAGGTGCATGAAATTCAATATCCGGGATAAGTATGTAGGGGCTTAAGTGGAATGTTTTCGGACGCGGGTTCGACTCCCGCCGCCTCCACCAAAAATATTAATTGTAAAATAAATAGTTTATATCTATCTACCTTTAAATCCTAGGTTTTTGGTTTTCCAAAATTTTGCCTGAAATCCGCCTATAGATATCCCCTAAATTCGATTTAGTGGCTGGTCTAATTTTGGTTTAATTCTGAAAGCAGCTTTTCTAATTTTTGCCTGTGTTTGAACGTTTCTTTTTCAAGACCGGCACGGATCCGGTCTCGTTTGCCGTCAACTAAATCAAAGATTTCGAAAAATTTATTTTCGATCATCGATTTTTCAATATCCAGCGCAATGGACACGGCATTCCGCAACGACAGTCTGCCCTGTTTGCTTTCTTCGATTTGTTTTTCAAGGTGAGAAATTGATGTTTTCAGAACTTGAGGGTTCAATTTAAAATCCGACAAACCCAAATGGCCTTTTGCATAGTGCTGCGCCAAAGATTTCATCCATCCGGCATGCAGGACTTCTTCACGGGCCAGTTGAGTCAATAATTGCCGATGTTTCGGATAGGACTTTGCAAATTGTGCGTACATTTTTGCCAGGGTTAGTTCGTGTCGCCTGATTTGCGCGACGAGATCATTTATATCCGCTGACTGCATCTGGTTTTCTCCTTGACGGGTTTACTAAAAGGGCCGGCCTTAAACATATTTCGGTCATTATGTTGAAAATCTTGAAAATTTAATCGGCTTTTCGCCAGTGAGAGAAAAGG
>JASFGN010000246.1:0-5645 GCA_050123735.1 Desulfobacterales bacterium
CTGACCCTCTTCGAGTTGGCCCGGCGCGCACTGCATTTGGCCTGGATCCGGCGGGTGCGCATCCGGCACCTGCGCCTGATCTGTGACCGGCTTGTCTTTCCGCCGGCGCAGTTAGAGCTGTTCGTTGCCGACCGGAAAGCCGACCAAAAGCGCTCCGAGCTGGTCAACGCCATCGACAGCGTGCGCCAGCGCTTCGGCCCCGAATCAATCCGCATGGGCCGCGTCTTGGCCGCCTAACTTAAACTTGGCGTTCTATGTCATCTAGAGCCTGAAAAATCCGAAATTCGAAACCCGAAGCCCGAAACAAATATCAATGACGAAAATTCAAAAACAGGATTTGTTTTGAACATTTAAGATTCGCATTTTGAACTTGGGTTTCGCATTTCGATATTCGGATTTCGAATTTATACCGCTTGTCATAAATACGTTGCGCATAAAAGGATGGCGGCATAAGCGCTTGTAGCAAAAAAACCTTCCGCAAACGGAACGTTTTTTTGACAATCGCTATATAACGAACAATGATCCCATTAACTGTCCGATCCAACTACTCGTTCATGTGGGGCACCGCCCCGGTTAAGCAGGTCTGCCGGGCTGCCCGGCGTCTGGGCTATACGCATATGGCACTGACCGACACCGACAACCTGTGCGGGCTGTGGCCTTTTTTAAGCGCCTGCCGGCGCGAAGGATTGACCCCTATTGTGGGTGCGGAAGTTACCGATCCGCACCGCAAGCAACGCGCGGTCTGCCTGGTGGCGAGCGAATCCGGCTACCGCAATCTCTGTCGCCTGCTGACCCGCCGCCACACGGATGAAAATTTTCGTTTAAAAGATGCCGTGGCCGCCCACAAAAACGGCTTGGTCGTCCTGACCCAAAACGCGGGTCTGCTCAGCAGCTGGCACGCTGAGGGCGTCTCGGTTGCGGCCGCTATGCCGCGTCGCCCTTTGCCCGCCACCCATCGGCTGCGGCGCACGGCCCGTCATCTAAGCGTGCCGCTGGTGGCCACGCCGGGCAGTTTCTTTTTGGACCCCGCAGATATGGCCATGCATCGCATGCTGCGCGCCATCGCCCACAACACGTCTCTGTCGCGACTGTCCGCCGGTGAGGCGGCGCCGCCGGATGCCTGGCTGGCCGACCCGCAGGAATATGACCGCCGCTTTGCCATCTGCCCCGAGGCCATCAGCGCCACTTATCAGATTGCCGAGCGCCTCGATTTTCGCGGCCCCCGGTTTGGCATTGTCATGCCGCCGTTGATCGGACAAAACGGGACCCATCCGGCCGAGCGCCTGCGGGAGCAAGCCTATGAAGGCGCGCGGCAGCGCTACGGCGCTGAGTTATCCGAAGCTGTGGTGGAGCGGCTGGAACACGAGCTGCGCAGCATTACGGGCATGGGATTTTCCGCCTATTTTTTGATCGTGCGCGACATCATCCAGCGCAGCCCGCGCACCTGCGGCCGCGGTTCGGGGGCCGCCTCGCTGGTGGCCTACTGTTTGGGCATTACCAATGTCTGTCCCCTGAAGCACAATTTATATTTTGAACGCTTTATCAACCCGGGCCGCAAGGATCCGCCCGATATCGACGTGGATTTTGCCTGGGATGAGCGCGATACCGTGCTGGATTCGGTCCTGCGCCAGTACCCGCGTCATTCTGCCATGGTATCCAGCCATGTGCTGTTTCAACCGCGCATGGCGGTGCGCGAAGTGGCCAAGGTCTTCGGACTGACCGATGCCGAGATCGGACGGGTATCCAAGCGGCTGCCCCAATTCTGGCGCGTGAAGGAATCCGACCCCCGATTTCTGGACGCACTCAAGCAACGCCCTGAAGCCAGGGCCCTGGATTTTCCCCCGCCCTGGCCCGACATTTTGCAGTTTGCCCAGCTCCTGATCGGCACACCGCGTTATATGTCGGTGCATCCCGGTGGGGTGGTGATCACGCCGCGACCCATCGATGAATATGTCCCGGTCGAGCGCGCCCCCAAAGGCGTGCCGATTATCCAGTGGGAAAAGGATGCCACCGAAGATGCCGGCCTGGTCAAAATCGATCTGCTCGGCAACCGCAGCCTGGGTGTCATTCGCGATGCGCTGGCCAATTTGTACGACAACGGTACCCCCTTTGACGAGCTGAGCTGGGAGCCCGAAGACGATTTTGCCACCCAGGAGGCTCTGGCCCAGGGTCGCACCATGGGCTGCTTCTATATTGAAAGCCCGGCCATGCGCCTGCTGCAGCAAAAATCCAAAGTCGGTGATTTCGAACACCTGGTCATTCACAGCAGTATCATCCGCCCGGCAGCCAATGAATTCATCCAGGAATATATCCGTCGCCTGCAAGGCGGCCGCTGGGACCCGATTCATCCTTTTTTAGCCGAAGTGCTCGCTGAGACTTTCGGCATCATGGTGTATCAGGAAGATGTTTCGCGCGCTGCGGTGGTTCTGGCCGGCTTTTCGCATGCCGAAGCCGATACGCTGCGCAAAGTGCTGACCAAAAAAGATCGCGAGCACCAGCTGCGGGACTTTAAACAGCGCTTTTACACCGGGGCCCGGCAGCGCGGCGTGCCGGCCGGCAAAACCGCCGAGATCTGGGACATGATGATGAGCTTTAGCGGCTATTCCTTCTGCAAACCCCACAGTGCTTCTTATGCCCGTGTGTCCTTTCAGGCCGCCTATCTCAAGGTTCACCATCCGGCTGAATTTATGGCAGCGGTAATCAGCAACCAGGGCGGCTTTTACGGCACCTTTGCCTATGTGTCCGAGGCCCGGCGTATGGGCCTGACGGTGCTGCCACCCGATATCACCTCGAGTCAGGTTCACTGGACCGGCCGGGCCGATACCCTGCGGGTGGGGCTGCAGTCGGTCAAAGGCCTGAGCGCCGACACCCAGGCGCGCATCGTCGCGCAGCGCCTTCACCGGCCCTACAGCGGTATGCCAGATTTTTTCGAGCGCGTGCGCCCCGCCGAGGACGAGGCGCGCTCGCTGATCAACTGCGGCGCCCTGGATGTCTTCAACCCCGGCGGCAATCGCGCAACGCTGCTGTGGGAGCTGGCCTGCTGGCTGAAGTCAAAACGACCAAAAGCGCCTGCCCCATCCCTGTTTGATGACGCCGGCTCCGTTGCCGATTGCCCCCAGCCACCGCTGCCCGCCGAAAATGAGCGTGAACGGCTGCGGCGTGAGTTTTCCGTGCTGGGTTTTCTGTGCGACCGTCATCCCATGGAGCTGTTTGCCGACAGGCTGCACGCGTGTCGCACCGTCAAGGCCGCGGATCTGCCGCGCTTTGTCGGCCGACGCGTCACTATGGCCGGCTGGCTGATCACCGGCAAGGTGGTTTCCACCAAGCGCGGTGACCCCATGGAATTTTTAACGTTCGAAGATGAAACCGGCATCGTGGAAACCACCTTCTTCCCTGAAGCCTACCGCCGCTTCTGCCACATCATCGACCGCCAGCGTCCCTACCTGTTGACCGGCAAGATCGAACAGGACTGGGGGGCCATTACGTTGACGGTGGCCCATGTCGAGCGGATGATGAGATAGCTATACCGCTTGTCATAAAACCGTTTCGAGTCAACGCCCCCCCGCACAGCGGGTGGCTTGGATTTTAGCGCCAAAGGCGCTAAAAGACAGGGGCACGCAGTGCCCCGATCGTTGCGGGTGAAACCGGGTGCAAAGCACCTGGTTTGGAAAACCCCATAAGGGGATGCCAAAGGCAAGCCCCGCTTATCATCCGAAATTTGGCTGATTTATTGACAAAATTTGTCTCAATTTTAGTGCTCTAAAATTTGCCAATTTTACAAGCATTTGAAAATATTTGTATTTTAAAAAATTGGGATTTCAGGTCCGTTTCTTGCATCAATCTGGCTAAAAATTAGAGAATTTCGCTTAGACTTTTTAGAGAAAAAGCCAAACCCATCGTGAGGTGGGGACGGAAAGCCACGGGTCTGAACCAAACACAGATAGCCGGGTTGCCTTTACGCTTTAATCAGGCAATCGAGCTATTTTTTTTGGATGAAATGTAATACATAGTAATATATTTAACGTACAATTTTGGGTCTTTTAATGCTTAGCTTTTAAAAAGGAGACAGCCATGAGAATTTTCAGAAGACCAACTGGGGGGTTGGGGCGAATTCTGGTATTGACTTTGGCTATGGTCGGCTGGCAGCTGACATGCGCACCCGCTTTTGCGGAGCTGGCCCGTGATCAGGCCATATTCATCGACTTTACCGGAAACGCCTGCGGGATCGTTAGCGCCGATAGTATGTCGGTGGTCAGCACCTTTGACTGCGACCCATATTCGGAAGGCATCGACGTTACCACAGACGGTACGCGGGCTGTCATCGGTAACTGTGGCTACCATACATTGACACTTGTGGATCTGGTGACGGACCCGCCCGCGGTCCTGGATCAAATCGATTCAGGCGTGAAATGTGTCCAGGAGCTGGACATCGCGCCGGATGACAGTTTTGCCATTGCCACCGGCAGCGCCAACGGACAGGTTTCCAAGTTCACGCTGGATCCTTTCGAAGTCCTTGAGGGCAATCCCGATGGGCCCTGGGTGCCTTACGAAACCAACCGTAGCGGCGGCTCACCCCAGGATGTGCATCTCAACAGCAGCGGTACCCTGGCCATTCAGCCAATGTATCAGGCGGATTTTTTTGCGGTCTTGGATGTCACCGGCGATATACCGGTTCTACAAAATAAGATTCCATCGCCGGCAAATCCCGCTAATACGGACAACGGGTTGACTCACCACGGTATCAGTCTCTCTCAGTACGACGATGACACCTTTGTGGCAACGGGCACGCCCTGGCTCATGTACATAACCATCGGTTCGCTCAGCGGATTCTTCGATCCCATCGTTCTGGAGACACCGGGTCGCCCGGAATCGGTGGATATCACCTGTGACGGCACCCGCGCGGTGGTGGAAACCTCCGCAGGCCTTATGTGGATCGACCTGGAGACCACACCGCCAACGGTTTTAAGCGACAATTTCGGTCCTGCACGAGTCGACTTCAACTCCACCTCGACGGTGGCGTTTTCCGCCGATGGAAGCCTGCTGTTTGTTGCCGGCAATCAGCAAATCGATATCTATGACGTCAATCCGGATTTACCGGTGCTCAGAGGATACATCCCCATGCAGGGAAGAATTTATACAGTTGCCACGCTGCCCTGCTCGTCAGCCGCCTCGGAAAAAGAGGTTGCCGTCGATGTCAAGCCAAGAAACTGTCCCAACCGATTCAATGTCAGGAGCAAAGGGGTGATCGAGGTCGCCATCCTGGGCAGCGAGGATTTTGACGTCATGTCTGTTGACCCGCGCACTGTTCAGATAGAGGGTGCCAGTCCACTGCGCTGGAAACTCAAAGATGTGGCCACCCCCTATGCAGATGATACCATGCAGAACGATTGCAGAGACTGCACCCGTGAAGGACGCGACGGCTTTTTGGATCTAACGCTCAAGTTTAAAAAGCAGGATATCGTTGAAACCATCGGATCGCCTGATGACGGGGCTTGTTTAGTGCTGACGCTTACCGGTGAAACCTTTGACGGAACAGCCATCGTCGGCGATGATGTCGTCCACATCCAGAACAAAAAGAAACATCCCAAAAAATGGTTCAAAAAGCTCTTTTTATCCTTGCTGAAGTCACACAAGAAAGAAAAGAA
>JASFGN010000247.1:0-5617 GCA_050123735.1 Desulfobacterales bacterium
CAGCACCGCTTACCATCTGGCCAAGATGGGCTGGCAGGATGTGGTGCTGGTCGAAAAAGATGAGTTGACCAGCGGTTCCACCTGGCACGCCGCCGGGCTGGTCGGACAGCTGCGTTCGGATCGTAACCTTACGCGCATGCTGCAATACAGCGTCGATCTTTACGGACAGCTTGAAGCCGAAACGGGTTACCATACGGGATGGAAAAAAACCGGCTGTTTGCATCTGGCCAGCACCGCCGAACGCATGCTGGAGCTCAAAAGAGGGGCCACCACCGCACGCAGTTTCGGACTGGAAATGCACATGCTAACGCCCCAAGAGGCATATGGCCTGTGTCCGATCATTTCGCTGGACGGTATCATCGGTGCTGCCTTTATGCCGACCGACGGACAGGCCGACCCGTCGGGTATTACGCAGGCGCTGGCCAGGGGGGCCCGCAATCGCGGGGTCACCATTTATCGCCATACCCTGGTGACCGGTTTTGAATTTGGCCGCAAAAGGGTTTCGGCCGTCAAAACCAGCCGGGGTGATATCCGGTGTGAAATCGTTGTTAACTGCAGCGGGATGTGGGGCTACCAGATGGGCCAACTGCTGGGGGTCAACACGCCGGTGGTGCCCTTCCAGCATCAATATCTGGTCAGCGAAGCGATTGATGGGATTCCGCAGGATTTACCGACCATACGCGACAAGGACAATCTGATTTATTACAAGGAAGAAGTCGGCGGGCTGGTGATGGGCGGCTATGAAAGAAACGGCATCCCCTGGGCAGTGGATGGCGTGCCCAATGATTTTTCCTCACGCCTGCTCGATTCCAACACCGATCATTTTATGCAACTGGCCGAACCGGCTATGAAACGCACCCCCTGCCTGCAAACGGTGGGTATTTCCGAACTCATCAACGGACCCGAAGCCTTCACACCGGACGGCAATGCCATCATGGGACCGGCACCGGAGGTGGATAACTGTTTTGTGGCCGTGGGCTTCAATGCCTTTGGCATAGCAGCGGGCGGAGGGGCCGGTAAAATGATGGCCGAATGGATCATCGAAGGTGAACCCAGCTTGAATATCTGGCCGCTGGACATTCGCCGGCTCGGACCGCACCATCTCAGCCGGTCATACAACCTGGAGCGAACCCGGGAAATATACGGCAAGCATTATACCATCCATTGGCCCAACGAAGAACACGAATCGGCGCGAGGAATCCGGCGAACGCCTCTATATGCGCTCCTCAAAGAAAAAGGCGCTGTCTTCGGCGCCAAATACGGCTGGGAACGGCCGAACTGGTTTGCACCCGCCGGTATCGAACCCCGTGATGAATTGACTTTTGCCATTCCCAGCTGGTTTGAGCACGTCGGCAACGAGCATCAGGCTGCCCGGGAGAAGGTGGTCCTGATCGATCAGTCCTCTTTTTGCAAGTTTGAGATCGAAGGTCCCAAGGCGCTGGATTTTCTGGACTGGCTGGCGGCCAACAATATCGACAAACCGGTTGGCAGTGTTACTTATACCCAGCTATGCAATGCGCGCGGTACCATCGAATGCGATTTAACCATTGCGCGGCTTGCCGATGAGAAATTTTTTCTGGTCACCGGCACCGCCTTCGGCCGCCATGATGCCGAATGGATCAAAAAACACATGCCTGCTGACGGCAGCGTTTCTTTTAGGGACGTCACCGCCGGACTGGCCGTGATCAATGTGATCGGTCCGCATTCACGCCAATTGCTTCAAAAAGTCACGCGCAGCGATATCAGCAATGAGAATTTTCGCCATGGCAAATGCAGGACCCTCATCATCGGCAGCGCCCCCGTCACGGCCCTGCGGATCACTTATGTGGGCGAACTGGGCTATGAGCTTTATATACCGGCTGAGTTCGCCGCTCATGTCTACGAGAGCCTCTGGAATGCCGGCCGGCCTCTGGGGGTCGGCAACGCGGGTTACCGGGCCATTCATTCTTTGCATCTGGAAAAGGGCTACTGTCTGTGGGGGGCCGAACTGACGCCCGAATATACGCCCTATGATGCCGGTTTGGATTTTTGCGTGGCATTGAACAAGGCTGATTTTCTCGGTCGCAAGGCCCTGGCCGAATCAAAAAAACAGGGCCCGCGCTGGAAACTGTGCACGTTTACGATTGATGCCGATCAGCCGCTTATGCTGCGGGGCAGCGAACCCATTCTGCACAAAGGCAAGGTCATCGGCGTGACCGCCAGTGCCGGCTATGGATACACAGTTGCCAAAACCATTGCATATGGCTATGTTTCGCCTGACAAAGCCGATCCGTCCGACAGCTATGAAATAGAATGCTACAAAAAGATTTATCCCGCCACGTACCAGCCCCAACGGGCTCTCTACGATCCCGAGCGCAAGAAAATACGCTGCTAGAAACCCATCTATGACACGCTTCTCCGAAATCGTATTTGTTGACTTTGGCATAATCTAGCTTAAGTTGAAGGATTATGAAGATAGACGCCTGCTGCTGTATGATCAAACATAACAGCAGCGAATCGACAAACGTGAAAGGAGGCATAAAATGACGAAGCGTGGAAAAAACGGCTACTATTTGATGATGGGTGTGTTCGTGCTCCTTTTCGTGAGCGGATGTTGCGCGAAAATAAATCAACTGCCGGCTGCCGCCGGGACCCCGGAAATCGAGAAGAATAATGTTGTTTTCAAAGGCGGGAAATCGCAGACGGGCGCAGTTCAAAACATATCTGTGGAAGGTTATTGCCCCACAGGAGATGGTACCAATGACATCAGAATCGGCTGGGCCGGAACCAGCAGCGGCAGCGGAGAGTTTGCCTCGATTAACTTTCCGGAAGAACATTTTGGCGACGGCCCCTCCAGAGTGGAGATCAAAGCCTGCCATCACAACAGCATGCGGGTCGAAGCCTTCGACAAAGACAACAACATGATCGCTGATGCCGCGATTCCGTCCAACGAGCGGAATGTGTCCAAGACCCTGGTCCTCGAGGGCGGCAAGATTCGCCGCATCGATGTGATCGGATCAGAGATCGGCATTAATGATGTGTGCTGGCAATAAGACTTTCAAGCTTTCTCAGATCCGATTAAAGACCTCAATTGGTCAACATCTTCGAGGACGGCCTGAGCCCCGGCTTTAAGAAGGTCGGCCTTTAAGCGCGCTTTATCGGGGGTGGATATCAATATGCCGATGCCTTTGTATCCGGCTGCCGATTTTTTTGCGGCCACCATATCATCGGGCATGTCGCCGATGTAAAGGTACTCAGCAACCGCATTCCGGGTTTCTGCAGCCAGGGCATCGAGCATATAGGGGTGGGGCTTGCTCAAAGAGACCTTTTTGCCATCTGCTTTCAATACCTGTTTTTCTTTCTCCAGGCAGTCCTCAAGCGCCATGACACGGGTAAAATACTTTCGAATACCAAAATGATCCAGCGGGTAATCTGCTTCGGCTCTGGGCCTGCCGGTGGCGATCGCCAATACATGCTCTGCGGCCAGTTCATCGAGCAAGCCTTTATCAATCAGTATTGCTTCGCGATGGATCAAACCGTCGTATTGGTAAAATTTCGTCGGTTGGCCGTAGGTGGATTCAAACAGGTCTTTACCCAAATACACTTCCTGGAAAATTTGTTTGATGATGTTGCCGCTGCCCACATCCCCGGTGTACAAACCATAAATAAACGCATTTTTTGTTTTACCCGCCTTTTGCAACATGGCCGTCAACGGCTTCGGAGTGGATCTTAAAAAATCCCCCAGTGCGCCCACATCGCACTGGCGGATGGTCTCCTCATATTGGGCCCAGGGGTCTTTGCTGCGATAAACCGGCGGTTTTTCAATCCGGTTAAACAGCAGGTTTATGACCAGGCAGGATAAATCCCAGTCGTTGTTGAGCCCGCCACTTTGCTTGACCGCCGCCAGGTCGGCCAGCGGGAATAGGGGGTCCGGTAATTTTTCAGGTGACGGGGCGATACTAAAAAAAAGTCTGGCGGTCTGGCGAACCGTTTCGCGATACGACCGGGAGACATCAATCAGAACGCCGTCCATATCAAAGACGATCAGTTTCTTATTCTTCATTAATATGCTCGTTTAACGCTTTTGCATCCTGCAAATAATTTACAAAACATGTTCATATTTTAGGCTTCTTGCTTCTGGCCGACTTAGAGACAAGCAGCAGGTGGCCCTTGACAAGAGACCGGCTGTCACCCGTCGACGAGCTGTTCGATCCTGAGCTCTCGGCCGAAGGGCTCAGTCGACTCGAGGCCAGCCGCCAGTAGCCAGATGCCAGCGGCCAGAATATAGTAAAGAACTCAACATCACTTAAATATACGACACGACCTTTTGTAAGATTTTTATAGGGCACAGCTCTATGTTACGTGTTCTTCGATGATATGCATTATTTTCGGAATTGAGGATATAAAATAAAAATTATGGGAGGTAAATCGTTTTTTTTTCTTGCCGCTGCGATCGATGATGACCGGAATCGCGCTCCAGTTCAAAAGGGGCAAATCGGTATAGCCGTCACCGACCACCACGGTGTGATCCGGAGATAAGTTTAACCGCTGTATGATCTGCAGCTTGTCCGCTGGGTCCGGTAATCGAAGCTCCATTCCTGCTATGCGGTCGTCGGCAAACCGAAAGTGGTTGCCCTCGATAAGACTGAAACAGTCTAAAAGCCCCGCAAATCTCAGGACCCGCTCGCTCAAATCAGCCGTTCCGCAGCTTAATACCATCATGTCATACCCATCTTCTCTTAATGTCCGCAAGACGCTGCGGTCCGCTGTCGATATCTTTTCGGTGAGATGCCGGCATACTTCATCCAGCACAGCTGACGGCGTACCTTTTAGCAACCGGATGTAGGACATTTTAAAGGCCTTGCGCAAGCGCTCATGCTGATCGGCATAAATCATCGCTCTGGCATATATCTTCTTTAGCCAACCCAACGGCTTCTGCTGTCGATGCATCGCGTGAATCAGGAGTGACTGCTCGCTATCATAGGGCGCATGCGGAAGAATGGTGCCGTCAAAATCCCATACAATGGTCAATTTTTTCATTTTAAGCGGTCAATATTTCAATATAAATAGGTGGCCGTCCTTCAATCATCAAATTTGAATATATCGATTGACTTTTTACCGAAAACTTGGTTTTTTGGGGTGTACATTAAACTCGGAAAATGCCCTTTCTCAATAGCTGACAATGCCGAATATTACAACTTTTTCGTAACTGAAAAGGTAGCGGCTTGCAGCGAATACGCTCTTCAAACGATCGTTGAATTGCTGCTCTAAAGCGGGGATGCATCAGCATTCGGTCTCAATCTGTTTCTGATTAATTACATGGTCATTTTATTTGTGGGTAAAGAACAGGATTGAAAATCTCAATTAATTGAAAGGAGGATCATTATGAACAAAAAGGCCATTCTTGTCTTGGGCATGATTTCTGCTTTTGTGCTGGTGTTTACCGGCGGCCTGTATGCAGCCGAAACCTTATCGTTGCTGACCTGGCCAGGATATGCCCCCAAAAATCTGGTTGAACAATTTGAAAAAGAGACCGGCATCACCGTCAAGGTGACCTATTCCAACAACGAGGAAATGATCGCCAAATTGCGCGCCACCCGTGGTGCCGGGTTCGACCTGGCCCAGCCCAGCCAGGATC
>JASFGN010000248.1:0-5617 GCA_050123735.1 Desulfobacterales bacterium
GAAGATGTTGAATCACTACCGGATCCAGTATTTGTAAAGGGGTTTTTACGTTCTTATGCACAGGCCATTGGCGCAGATGGGGATGAGGCCGTCAGGCTTTATGATGCCCGACTCAAGATGAAAAGCCGGCTGGAGGACGCTCAGGGCTATTCGCCCAGATCAAGCGTTGCTCCCTGGCGTAATCTGATTTTGTCGCTTATTGCCGTTGCGGGTTTGATCACGTTATCGTTATACGGCATTTCTTATTTTCAACAGCACGAACTGCTGGATGAAAGCGCTGAGACCTCAAGTGCCGTCCAAACCCCGGCCGAATCGCATTCAGATGATCGTAAACCATCAGACACGAAAACAGGAACGCCACCCGAAACATCCTCTAGACTGGTGCTGCAAATAAGGGCTCTTGAAGACACGTGGATGAAAATCATTATAGACAATCAAGAACCCAAGGAGTACAATTTGCGTTCCGGAGACCAGCTCGAAGAAGAAGCAGCCAATGGCTATAATCTACTGATTGGCAATGCCGCCGGGCTCGAATTGAAACTAAACGGCAAGCCCCTGAAGATTTCCGGGAAAGAGGGCGAGATTGTCAACCTTCAGGTTCCCTGACACTTTTGGGGAAATAATGTTATCTTAAAAATGCAAAACGATCGCATCAAAATATTAGTGGAAAGTATTAAACGGCTTTTGCGGCGCAGAGCCAGTACGCACCTGAGCAATATTGTCGCCAAGACCCATGCAGCCGACCTTTCGGTCGTTTTCCGTTCGCTATCGATTTCACAGCAGCTCGAGTTGTTCAGTTTAATCACCGACCTCGAACAAAAGGGGATTTTATTCAGTGAACTTGACGTTGATACCTTCTTAGACCTCGTTGAAGGAATTCAACTGGATGACCTGGTTGAAATCTTTGAGCAGATGCCCAACGACGACGTGGCCGATCTCTTGGATCGCTTGCCTGATGAAAAAGCCGACGCCATCCTGGAAAAAATGAAAAACGATGAGTCGGATGAAGTCGAAGATTTGCTGCGCTATGAGAAAGATACTGCCGGCGGCATTATGGTGGCTGATTTTATCGCCCTGTCAGAAGATACAACCGCCAAAGAAGCTATCGAAGCGTTACAAAAAGAGTATTCCGATGTTGAGATGCCTTTTTATCTTTATGTTGTCAATGATTATGGCAAACTGGTCGGCGTGAGTTCTTTGCGCCAGCTGGTGCTGGTGCGACCTGAAACACCCCTCAAAGAGTTTATGACCACCGATGTATTTTCTGTTCAAACCGATATGGATCAGGAGGAAGTTGCCAAAATTGTTGCCCGCTATGATATTTTAGCGGTTCCGGTTGTTGACGATTCCAACCGACTGGTGGGCATCGTAACGGTTGATGACGTCATCGATATTTTTCGACGCGAAGCCACTGAGGACATCTTGAAAATGGCTGGTGTCGGTGAAGAATTTGTCGAAACCAAATCTGTTTTGAAAAGCACGCGTATCCGCTTGCCCTGGCTTTTTGCCAGTTGCGTAGGCGGCATTGTCGCCTTTTTCATTATCGGCAGATTTGAAGGCTCTTTGGCCAAGATTGCAACTCTGGCTGCCTTTATCCCCGTCATTATGGGTATGGGCGGTAATATCGGCACCCAGTCCTCCACCATTGTTGTCCGGGGGATTGCAACGGGTCGAATCGATATTCGGGACTTTTGGTCGGTGATTTTCAAGGAATTAACGATCGGGGTTATTTTGGGCGTCATCTACGGCCTGCTCATCGGCAGTGTTGCCCAGATGCGATATAGCATGGGCGCACTGGCCATTTCAGTTGGTCTGGCGGTCATCAGTTCCATGTCTGTCGCTGCCTTAGTCGGTTCGCTGGTCCCCATGGCTTTTGCGCGCATCCATATTGACCCGGCTGTCGCTACCGGACCTTTCGTGACGACCGCCATCGATATCATCAGCGTCACCTTTTATTTCATGATTGCCACCGCACTTTTGGGTCTTTGAATTAATGTCTGTTTTTTCCACGCCCGCCATTTTGCTCCGCAGACTCGATTACGGGGATTACGATCTCATTCTTACTTTTCTGTCCCTGAGGCGCGGCAAAATATCGTTGATTGCAAAATCTGCCAAAAAAAGTACGAAACGATTTGCGGGCACTTTGGAGCTTTTTTCACTCATTGAAATCGTCGGCAACACGGGCAAGCGGCGAGGCCTGCCCGTGTTGCAAGAAGCCGCCCTTAAATCACCCTATAGCGCGATTCGCAGCAATATACAAAAGACAGCCTATGCCAGTTACTGGTGCGAGTTAATTTACAGCTGGCTCGAAGAAAACCAGGAGCAGTCTCAAATTTTTTACTTGTTAAAATATGTCCTCGGTGAGCTTGACTGCGATGCCCTGACCCCCGCCGCATTAAGTGTCTTGTTTCAAATGCGGCTGCTCTGCCTTTCGGGCCATTGCCCGAATCTGCTGACATGTGCGAACTGCCGTAAAGACCTTGAAACCATCGATACGCAGCAAGTCGTTTTTGATGTTACCAGAGGTGCAATCTTATGCCAGGGCTGCATGTCAGGCTCTGGCGGACGCATCCGGCTTTCAAAGGGAACGATTAAGCATCTCATCTGGTTTGAAAGCGGGAACCTCAAAAAGGCCTCCAGGGTCAGACTCGGGGCCCAGGCCCTCAAAGAAAGCATAGAATTGCTCGAGGCATTTGTGCCTTATATCCTGGGGATACAGCCCAGAAGCCTTAAATTTTTAAAAGAAATTCGAAAAGCATGAAACCTTTAATTGGTTTATATATTTCCGTTTAAGCAGTTATTTTATCACCTTGATGTTTCAATCCAGTTAGCAAAAAATACTTCAAAATAGACAGCCCATCGAACCAATGAAACCAATAAAACAAATGAAACGGTTTGTTTTATGACCAAACCATTCAAATACATTCTTGAAAATGAACCCATTGAAGCATCGGCACCCTGCCGGGTCGACATGGGGGGTACCCTGGACATTCGCACCTTTTATTATCCCCTGCGGTATTTGTTACCCTGCACCTTTAATATTGCAGTGGGACTTAGAACCCGGGTGCGGCTGATGCCGTATCATAAAGACCGCATCAAAATTTCTTCTAAAGGCTTTAAAAGTGCGGAATTTTCCATCGATCGGGTGCCTTTTACGCATCCACTGGGCCTGATGTTTGCCGCCGGGGTATATTTTAACGCCAAAAATGTCCATATTCGGATCGAATCCGAATCCCCCCCGCGAAGCGCTCTGGGCGGCTCATCAGCCGCAGTGGTGGCACTGGTGGCCGCTCTTTCAAAGTTATGCCACCAGGCAGCTTCAAAACGACCGCTGACGCGTCCACAAATGGCTGTCCTGGCGCAGGGGCTTGAGGAAACAGTTGCGGGGGTGCCCTGTGGCTTTCAGGATCAGCTGGCAGCGATATATGGTGGTGTTCATGTCTGGAAATGGCCGACGGGAATCGAAGATCCCCAATTCAAAAAAAATGTGGTTGTGCCCAAAAGACGGCACAGACATTTTGAAAAGCATCTGCTGGTGGCCTACTGTGGAAAACCGCATGTATCCACGGATATTAACGGGCGCTGGGTCCAGCAATTTTTAAAGGGCAAATTTCGACCTCTTTGGGCCGACATTATTACATGTACCCGCCAGTTTGTTTCAGCAGTAGCTGACCGACATTATACTCTGGCCGGCAAATTAATGAATCGGGAAACGGCCCTGCGGCAGAAAATGACGCCGGATGTTCTTGATAGGATCGGTCTTCGATTGGCCAGCTCCGCCCGTGCACACAACTGTGGGGCCCGCTTTACAGGTGCCGGAGGCGGGGGATGTATCTGGGCCCTGGGTGAAATCGAAAATATTGACAGATTAAGATCATTGTGGGAAGAGATACTTTCATCTGAAAATGAGGCCCGGTTGCTGGATATCCATATCGATTCACGGGGGCTGTTGGTGCATTAACCGGCAAAAATAAGGTTTCAGGCAGCCGGCAGTCCTTACATCTGTTTAATTTGTTTGATTGGTTTAATTTGTTCGATTGGTTCGGTTTAGACAACGAATACAACCAATGAAACCAATAAAACAAATCTAAAAGTCATTGAATCCCTATACGGTTTAGCGCTGAACCAAGAATCTCTGAACCGTGAGAATGAAAAGGAAGACGACATGTACTTTCAGGATGTCATTACAGAACTGAACAAATTCTGGGCCCGCAAGGGCTGTGTGATGGTGCAACCTTATGATCTGGAAGTTGGCGCCGGAACATTTCATCATGCCACGACCTTAAAGGCATTGGGTCCCGAGCCCTGGAATGTCGCCTATGTCCAGCCCTCTCGGCGCCCGACCGACGGTCGTTACGGTGATAATCCCAACCGGCTGCAGCATTATTATCAGTATCAGGTGCTTTTGAAGCCATCGCCTTTCGATGTCCAGAAGCAATACCTTCAGAGCTTGAAGGCACTCGGCATCGATCCGCTGGATCACGATATCCGTTTTGTGGAAGATGATTGGGAATCACCTACCTTAGGCGCTTCAGGTCTGGGATGGGAAGTCTGGCTGGATGGCATGGAGATCACCCAGTTTACCTATTTTCAGATGGCCGGCAGTGTTGAATTGCACCCGATTCCCGTTGAACTAACATATGGCTTGGAAAGAATTGCGATGTATCTTCAGGGTGTAGACAATGTTTATGATCTGCAGTGGAATGCAGACATCAAATACGGTGACGTGCATCATCAACAGGAAGTCGAGCAGTCGACCTATAATTTTGAAAAAGCCGATGTACCCGTTTTGTTTGATTTATTTGGAAAATACGAGGCAGAGTCCAGGCGGCAGATCGAAGACAGGCTTGTTTTGCCGGCCTACGAATATTGCTTGAAATGTTCGCATACGTTTAATCTTCTCGATGCCCGCGGTGCCATCAGTGTGACCGAAAGGACTGGCTATATCGGGCGAATCAGAAACCTTGCGCGCGCCAGCGCAGAAGCGTATTTGCGACAGCGCAAAGATATGGGCTATCCGTTGCTCAAAAAATAAACTTGAAAGGTTCAAGGTTCAGCGTTCAAAGGTTCAGGGTTAAAAACTTAAGGCAGAATTCATTATTAGCATCTGTGTTCTGTCATCTGAATTCTGTAAAACGGAACCTCTGAACCCGGAACCCTGAACCCAGAGTTGAGGAAATTATGGAAACCTTATTGCTTGAGATTGGAACTGAGGAAATCCCTGCAGGTTATATCAAACCGGCCTTAGATGCGTTGGCGGCAACATTGCAGAAAAAAATGAGCGAAAGCAGGATTGAGCACGGTCCGGCAAAAATATACGGAACCCCCCGGCGGCTTGCTGTTCGAATTGAAAACGTTGCTGTCAAACAGCGACCGCTGAAGACCGAATTGACCGGGCCACCGGTGAAGGTCGGATTGGATGCATCCGGCAAGCCGACAATGGCCGCCAAAAAATTTGCCGAGAAAGCAGGTGTTAAAATTACGCAGTTGAGCGTCAAAGAAACTCAGAAAGGGGCTTATTTATGCGCGCTAAAAAAAGAACGGGGCCAGGCAACACGGACCCTGTTGAAAGATATCCTGCCAAAGGCGATACTGGCCACCCCGTTTCCCAAAACCA
>JASFGN010000249.1:0-5604 GCA_050123735.1 Desulfobacterales bacterium
ACCATCCAGTGTTTGCAGACACAGATTCCAGCCCAGACCTTTCCGTTCAACCTTATCCAAAAACTGGACGCTTTGCACATTGTGATGAAACGCACCGATACCATGGTTTTGACACAACTCAGAAAGGCAGCGCTCGCCGTCGTGACCGAAAGGCGCATGGCCGATATCGTGACCCAGGGCGATCGCCTCGATCAAATCTTCGTTTAAGCTCAGATATCGGCCGATGGTGCGTGCAATTTTTGAAACCAGCTGGACATGCAGTACGCGGTGGGTAATGTGGTCATTTTTAATCAGGGAAAACACCTGCGTTTTGTCAATATAACGGGCATACGCATGAGCGTGCAGGATGCGATCGACATCAATTGAAAAAGACTGTCGATAGTCCGTATCCCTGTGCTCTTCCCGGGCACGACGGACTGCGTCCGCGTCGTGCGCTGCCAGCTGCGACAATCTTTTGGCTTCCGCTTTATGCAGGACACTGCGGGCCAAGCCGATGATATCTTCATTATATTTCTTCATTGGCTATCATGGATTCCATTAAGCGATGGTAATCAAGGCCCGCCTGCCGGAAACCCTCTTTACCGTATTTCATGTTGGCTTCTAAAACATAAAAACGACCGTTGTGTTCGCAAATATCAATGCCGACATCGTCCCAACGGCAGGCCCGTGCAACCTGCAAAGCCAGATCTCGCGCGGCATCAGGGACATTATCCAGGCTGATGCGCCCGCCGACAGCCAGATTGCTGCGATATTCATCGGGTGGGGCGATGCGCCAGTATGCGTGTACAAAGCGCTTGCCGATAACCACCACCCGGATATCCCGCTTGATGGGCAGGAATTCCTGTACATAAGCCGGAGTGACCTGATCAAGATAATCGCGAAGTTCAGAATCATTCCGGATCAAAAAAACACCCCTGCCCTGAGCCGATCCCCGCGGGATTTTTGCAATAAACGGAAACGGGAAATGATCCAAAATCATGCTTTTCTGTCGCTTACCGTAAAAGACCCGCGTGCGCGGATGGGGCAAATCAAGCAATTCGAACAACGCGGTTTGCTTTATTTTATCCTGGACATATTTATACGTATGATAGCTCGGAAAGGTGGGTTTGCCGACCGTATCGAACAGGTCCGCATAAAAAGAAGTCGGATAATATATTTTGTCGGCCTGACGGATAAGCTCAGCTTCGCTTTGGCTGTAATCCGAAAAATTGGATCGCACCCCCAGTGTGCGTACATTTTTACAATTTCTTAAACGGGCCTCGAGGGCAATGATTTCTTTTGGCATTTAGGATCGCTGAAAATCGAATAGTTGTTGAATTTTTGCAAGACTTCTGCGGGTATGGCTGCCGGGCCAAAACACACGGTTGCATTGCGGGCAATGATTAAAATGATCGTGTGTTTCGAAAATATAATCCGGTATGCGACCCCACAGGTGGTCTTTTGAAACCGCAACAATGGGCACGTTGCATTGCAGACATCGTGAAAACGGCCTCGTTTGAACCGGCTTCAATCCCAGCTCCCTGAAAATTTGCTTTAGCTGCTGCTCCAGATGATCCGATTCAATGAAAATCATCCTGCGGGAGGCAACCTGTTTGCGAATCCGCTGGGTGCGGGTCAACAGGATACGATCATTTTCCACTGTGTCAATAAATTTTTGGTCCGTCAAATCGCTTTCATACAGGGTATCAAAACCCAGCAGGCGCAACCATTTGGTCAATCTGCCGAGTGTTTTTTCGGCTGCAAAGCACGGCGTCATGGAGGTCCATCCCCGGAATTAACTGTTTAACCGCCCCTGCCGGTCAATTCTTGGTAAGCCTGCTGAATTTCCTTGAATCGCTTTTCAGCGAGTATTTTGAATTCATCTCCCAGATGTTCCAATTTATCCGGATGGTATTTGTTCGCAAGCTCCCGGTAGGCATGTTTTATCTCCTCGGCGGATGCATTACGGGAAACGCCCAATATGCGGTGCGGATCCCATGAGGGGCCCGTTTCAGTGTATTGATCCTGTGAATTTGAATGGCTCCGGTCGGAAAATTGTTCTTGCGCGCCATCTTTAAAGCGGCTGTCGGTGTGCTGGTCAAAGCGTTGATGATGGGCAAACTTTTTGGTACGGGAGGCCAAAAATTTCCACAGCAATATCCAGATAATCAAATCATCCAGCCAACCCCAACCGATCATGAAGTCCGGTAAAATATCATACGGATTAAGGGTGTAAAGGCCGGCCAGTATTAAAAAAATCAGTTTCCACATGATCAGTCTTCGAAGCGTTATTGATTATTCGGATAGGCTTTTCCCGCTCTAAAGGTAATACCGCCTGAATAGAATGCCATGGTTTTATCGGGCCGGCAAGGCGCCTACCCCGGTTTTCTGCAAGCTGTTGCCCTCGCCGTATGGGTTTTGATAGCATAACTGCCGATTTCAAGTCCAATATGCCGGGCAACAACCGGACATTTGACCTTCAGCATAAAGAAGATCGGCCGCTCGCTTGCGTGCAGGGTTTCATAGTTGCCCTGCCCTTTGGCAATGATCAAATCAGCGTCATTAAACGCCGTTTTAAATTCCTGCGAACACTCCGCCAACAGGGTCCCCGGTGCATCAGATCCATTGTCGATGACATGGGTTCGATCCGTCATGCCGGTAAAGCGCGCGTCGTCCATGGTTACATCATTGATGATGGGCGCAGCCCTGACCACATAAGTCACCCGATCTGTTATGAACTGCTCGATAAGCAAGCGGTCGAAAACAATTTCACCGCAATTGTCGCCCAGATAAAGAATTGAACGGGCTGTCCGGGCGGCCCGCTCCAGTGATTGAATATCCCCTTTCAGGTTTGCCGATAAGGCCCGTTGGATGGTTGCGGTTACCTGAGCGGATTCTAACATTCGACCGATCCCAAAATCGATCATATTGCCTGCCAGCGCCAGGCGAGCTGCTGTTTCAAAAGCGTTTTCAGACGCGCTCACCTGCGCCTTCATCTGTGGATATAGATCAAGCGCCATTTGGTTGAATTGCTGTTTAAGCGCGCGATACGGATCTGATTTGCCGCTCAAGCGCTGTATGAGATGCTGGATCGTACGGCCCATGATGACGGGCTCTTTATTGAAATCCATTCGGCTCAGAATTGCCAGAATTTCCCTTAAGGCTTGCTCGTGCAGACCGGTATCATCCGATGTCAGTTTGATGGTCTCCAGTGTTTGGCGCACAAAACACGGGACGCAGTCAGGATGCGTTTTCATTGTATTCAACCACCTCATTCCGCTGTCGGGCACAAATGACAATTAAGTATAAAGAATCGTTATGACCGGGTCAATGGAAAGCAAGGGTGCGGTCGGCTTTCGGGTCGAAGGCCTGACGATTAGAAATGAATTATTTTCAATATATTATCGATAGGCATGACGCCCACACCCGCTAAAAATAACATTCAAGAAAATCAGGCGTTTTCCGATAAAAGAATCATAATCTGTTGACAACATCCAGGGATTGCTGTGCACATCTCGATATTTAAATATTTCCAATTTTATCAGAATGTTAAATTCAATTCAACTCATAAATAACTTCGCCTTGGACGCATAATGTGGTACGATAAATAGGATACAGGGATAAGCGAATATGAAAATGCGTCGGGTGATATTAGTGTTTGTGCTGGTGGCAGTCGGTGCAGCTGCTTTGTTTTTAAACAGCTACATGAAAAATGACGTCGTCATCATGAAAGGTGGTGCCGTCATCAGCGTCAGCCGGACCTGGGACTCCGGAAATGCTATCTTCTATCAAATTGGCCGCGAAACCTTTGTCGCCGGAAAATCCGAAATTGATTATTACGGCAAACCAAATTTAAGATCCCTTTTGAAACATGCCAAATATGAAATATCCCGCCATTTCACAGAGAGCAACGATGAATTTAAAAACTTCGCTAGAGATACCAGCCACTCTTTTAGTCAGAAGTCCGTCTGGGTGATTTCCATTTTGGCCGCAACAATTGGCTGCGTTATGGTCTTGCTGGTGATCCATTTGATTGCGCGCCATCAGCAGCCGGCCGCGATCCCGGCTAAGACGCTCGCTAAAATGAGCAAGCCTGCCCAACGGCCGGAGACCATACCCGATGAAGATGCCACAGAAGTGATCACGCGCTCTGATATCCTGAAATACTTCTTAAATGTATTCAGACTTCAAATCGGAGCCGATACCAACGCGCCGATGAAAACAAGGTCACTGTCCGATAATTCCGCAGGGCTCAACACGGTCTATGAACTTCAAATCAAGCACCGGGGCGACTGGATGCGGCGCCGAATGAGCATCGGACCGCTGGGCGAGGAAGCCGGCAGCAAAAGCAAATGTTATTATGTGATTTATGACGTCCATCTGGTCGTCAAAATACCATCTAAACCAATCCATGAATTTGAATACTATATCAGAAGCATTAAAAAGGAAGGCGAGATCGTCGATAAACTTGCGCCCAGGGAATGCATCATTCCGCGCGTTTCGGTCCTGTTGAATCTGATTCACAAACTGCCCGACAGCAGTAATTTGTCTCCCGAAAAGCTTGAAGAGAAATATGTGAGCTGGCTGCGCACCAAGACCAAATACCAGAAATATCTAAAAATAAAGAATACCTTCGTATTTTTTATGGATTTTTCAAAATACTATTTTCTGGGTCATATCGTCGACAATTTGCATGATGTCAAAGATGCCATCGCAGCAGAGGTCATCGAAAATTCGGAAACCATTTATGACAACCAGAAGTTCTGCGGTCGCTACGGCAAGCCCAAAGAGGCCATCGGGATTGAGATCAGACAGGTGTCTGACTATTGTCAGGAAGCCATTCGTCAGTTTCTGACCGATTCCGGTGTGGCGCCGGATATATCCCTGTTTCGCATCCAAAGCTGGTTTCTGGCGCATCTGGCTGGCAAGTCGCTTACCAGCAAAGAAAGCGGGCTATCGGACAATCTGGTGCATGAATTAAATCTTCTGATAGAGCTCAATTTTTCAAAGCATTTGGAAGCGGTCACGGCTTATCGTAACACCATCACCCAATACGCACATAAAATCCGTTTTGAACAGAACAAGCCCCAAATGGCCGGTATCATCACCAACTTGCTGGATCTTCTCGCCTGGCTGCGCACCAAACAAATTGCCATGCGCGATCTGAAACCGGACAACTTGCTGGTCGCCGGCAATCCTTCCAAGTACCCTTTATTTCTGATGAATGCTGATGAATACGAACTGGGCATCATCGACGTCGAGACCGCCGTAGATATTGAACGCAAGAAGGATCATAAAATCAAGCAGCCTCTGCTGGGCGGTACGCCGTTTTATGCAACGCCATCGCATTTTTTCAGCAATGCCGTCCTGCATAAATCATTTCATGACTTAAACAAAATTTTACACCTGCAGGACTGGTACGCAACGCTGGTCATGATATTTAAGACCATTACCGGCGAATTGATGTTTCAGCAAACCGCGCGTTTGTTTGCCGATATTCGCAATAAAATAAAATACGGTCAAATGGAAGGCAAGTTGGAAACCGAAATCGTCGCCGATGTCAGCCGGGCGTTTTGGCGCAGTGCGCTGCTGGAATTTCAGACCAAAATGAATCGATCAGGAGCA
>JASFGN010000250.1:0-5588 GCA_050123735.1 Desulfobacterales bacterium
CGAGCTGATCACCGACACCATCATGGGCATGCGTGAAGTGGCCGAAGACATCGGGCTGAAAGGAAACATTGAGTAGGTTAGAAGTCCGAAGTGGGAAGGCGGGGGTCGGAATTTCCCATTTGACCTTTTGGGTTTCTGAATTTGGTCTTTATTTACCACAGAGTTTACAGGGCACGCAGAGAAAAATTTTTTGTATTACTCCCTGATCTCTGTGGGCTCTGTGGTGAAATTATCCGGTCTGAGGCGGCCGCGGTACAGCGAAAAAAAAATCCCACCCGCACAGAAAAACGAGAATACAATAAAGGCCACCCGCACGCTTTTGATTAGCATCTCGAAGGATTGAGGCGTAATCTGCGCCCGTCCGATGTAAAGCGCTAAAATCAGCGTCACGATTCCCATACTCAGCATCTGCCCCAAAAGCCGCATGGTTCCAACCGAGGCCGAGGCAATCCCGTAAAAGCGCTTATCCACCGAGCTCATAATGGCATTCATGTTGGGAGATGAAAACAGGGCAAAACCAAAACCCAAAAGCATCAGGCTAAAAACGATGTATACCGTCGCTGTGCCCGCATTCAGCACAATTAACATTAACAGCCCCAGTGTCGTCAGCCCCATGCCCACTGATGAAATGACGCGCGGCTCGATCCGGTCGGAAAGCCGGCCTGCAAACGGAGAAAAAATAGCCATCATCACCGGCGTTGACACCAGCACCACCCCTGCGCTTTGGGGAGATAAGCCTTTGATGTATTGCAGATATAAACTGAGCAAAAAGGAAACGGCAAAAGTGGCGCTGTAATTGACCAGCGCCGCCAGACATGAAAACGCATAGGTGCGATTGGTCGCAAACAGATTGACTTCGAATACCGGGCTTGCCACGATCAGCTCCCAGCGAACAAAGGCAAAGAGCCCCACCACACCGGTCAGGATTAAAACCATACTCAGGGGCGCCGGCAAAATGGATACACCGTACGTGAAAGCAAAAATGGCGGTGCCGTAAATGATGGAACCGGTCAGATCGAATTTTTGGCCTTCAGCGCCTTTCCATTCGCCTTTTAGCTTGAAGATAACCAGCAAAATAATCAGGACGCCGAAGGGAATAATAATCAGAAAAAGACTTCGCCAGCTGAAATGCTGGGTGATAAACCCGCCGAAAAACGGACCGCAGGACAACCCGATGTAAACCGCTGCAACGGCAATGCCTAAGACCTTACCGCGTTCTTGCACCGGGTAAACTGAGCTCAAGATGGCAATTCCGGTGGCAAAAACCATAGCACTGCCCGCACCCTGGAAAATTCGAAAGATGATCAATACGGGCACCGACGTCGCCACGGCAGACAGCAGCGATGTCACGGTGAAAAGACCCATTCCGAGCATATAGATTTTTTTGCGCCCATAAATATCGGCCAGCTTGCCGAAAGGCAACAGGGACACGGCGGCGGCCAGCAAATAAGACGTCGCCACCCAGCTCAAGACCACCGCATCGGTCTTAAATTCCTTTCCGATTACGGGCAGCGCAATGTTGATCGAGGAGACCATAAAAGGCGTAATAAACGAACTCAATGATGCAATCGTCAGGGCGGTTAATTTGGTGGCTCTATCGGTCATGTGAATGAATTTCCTGCTGGTTTATTACAACTTTCATTTCATAAAATCCATTTACAGTCAATTATATGCCAATGGGCTGTAATCGCTTTAGTTTCAGGAATATTTGCCGATAGTAATCTCGATATCCTTACGAAATCATAATGAAGGGCGCCGTTATAATTTTAAAACAAATACAATTGGTTACATGTTTAAATGCCATTTCGGCAAAAAAAGAAACCATGTCTGAGCCATTATTCAATCCACGATTTCAACCGGGAGCTGAACAATTTAAACCGGCAAATTCGGACGATCGCTGGCGCCGGACACGGTTTTATGGTTTCACACTGCTCGAATTGCTGATCGTGCTGGCAATCATTGCCACCCTGGCAGCCATCGCGATCCCCAGTTATATGAGTTCACGCAACAAGGCCAAGATTGCCATGGCAATCAGTGAAATTAAATTGATCGAAAAAGCCATCCTGGAGTTCTGTTCTGAAAATGGTCAATTACCCAATAGTTTAAACGATATTGGCATGACCCAAGTTAGCGATCCCTGGGACCGCCCGTATCAATATTTACGCATCGACGGTGGCACGACGCCCGGACTCGACGGCATCCGCCGCAGAGACAAAAATGCCAATCCTGTGAATTCCGATTTTGATCTGTACAGTATGGGCAAGGATGGCGAAAGCGTGGCTCAGTTTACAGGCAAAAAGGCCCGTGATGATATTGTTCGTGCCAACAATGGTCGATTCTATGGTCTGGCAGAGAAACACTAGGTTATGCTTTTAGAGACAAAAACATTCAGCAGTAAAATATCACAGCGCATTTTTGCAACTTTTGTGACCTGTGCGCTGTTCCCGCTGACGTGTGTGGTCGTGCTGGCTTACTTTACGGTTACCCGGCACCTGGAGGCTCAGACACTTGAAAACCTGCGGCATGCCGCAAAAGCCCAGGCTAAAACGCTGGCGGATCGCCTGCATCTGGTGGCAAACGAATTGCTGCTGATCGACTCGGCGGCCCAGGACCGCAGACCCATCATACCCGCGGGCCTGGATGCCCGGTTGCGTGATCGGCTGCAAAAGCGCTTTGACAGCATTTCCTACGTTAAACCCCCGGATCAACCGAAGCCTGTTCTCAACCAGCAGGTCTTGCCGGCCTTTGAGATCACCGCTGAAGATATCAGGCATATGGCCAACGGCAATCCATTGTTGACAGAGTTGGATGAACCGTCATCAAAGCCGGCGTTGATTTTGGCGCGGCAGGTAAACGTCGAAAAAACAGACCCGGGCTTTTGGATCGCTGAAATCAATCAGAAATATTTATGGGACAGCGATATGATGGATAACCTGCCACTGGATACGGACTACTGTGTGCTGGATTCATACTATCGCTTGCTGCATAGTTCCCGGGCTGATCTGGCAGACGTCACCGGGTTACTGAAATCCAACACACAACCGTCGACATCGGGACATTTTGATTTTAGCATCAATAACAAAGCATTCGTCGCCAGCTACACACAGGTTTTTTTGCAGCCGAACTTTAAACTGCCGTATTGGACTGTTATTCTGTTGAAACCCAAATCAGAAGTGTTTGCACCGCTGGCCGAGTTTAAAATCAGTTTTCCCGCCGTCATTTTTCTAACCCTCATGGCGGTACTGTGGCTGAGCATCGTCACCATCCGTAAAAACCTGGTGCCGATAGGCGCTCTGAAAGAAGGCGCCCGGCGGATCGCCGCCAGAGATTTCAGCGAACCGGTAACGGTCGCCAGTCATGACGAATTTAAAGATTTGGCCGTTGTTTTTAATCAAATGGCAGATTCGCTGGCCCATAAATTTAAAACCCTGTCCGCCAAAGCCAAAATCGATCGGGTGGTTGCATCAACATTTGATCGCGGTGAAATCATCAGTGCAACCGTCTCGCGCATTGCAGAGTGTGTCGACTGCCAGGTGTGCGGCATCAGCTTGATCGAATCGAGCGATTCCAATAGGAATCAGGCGTTTTATAGTTTTCACTCCGATCGTTACCGCATCTTAAAAGAAACAGTTGCTGTAAGGCCGCGTGAGCATCGGGTGCTCGCAGCGTATCCAAAATATCTGATCCTTGAGCCCAATGATCCCTGGCCGCATTATCTCCCGAAAATGTCACAGCTGCAGTTGCCTAACCTGCTCGTTTTACCGGTTTGGGTAAAGAAAGACCTGGCGGCCTTATTATGGCTGGCACGCAGCCAATCGGAACAATTCAGCACCGAAGATATAACGCTGGCCCGCCAGTTGGCGGATCAGGTTGCAGTGGCCCTGTCCAATTCAAGCCTGATCGCAGAACTACAGGAAATGAACTGGGGAGCCCTGCAGGCGCTTGCCCGCGCGGTTGATGCCAAATCAGCCTGGACAGCCGGTCATTCCGAGCGCGTTGCCGAATTGGCACTCAAAATGGGCAAAGCGCTCAATCTCAGTTCCGATGCGCTTGAAAATTTACAGCGCGCCGCCTTTTTGCATGATATCGGCAAAATCGGCGTACCGGTGGCCGTGCTGGATAAAACAGCTAAATTAAATGATGAAGAGTTTAGATTAATCAAATGTCATCCGGATCTGGGCGCCAAAATCATTGAACCCATTAATGCCTTCAGGTCCATCACGCCGATGATCGCCCAGCACCACGAACGCTTTGACGGAAAAGGTTATCCGGCGGGGCTGGCCGGAGAGGAAATTCATCAGGGTGCCAGAATACTGGCCGTAGCAGATGTCTATGATGCGATTTCATCCGACCGACCCTATCGTAAGGGCATGTCGCTCGAAGAGGTTTTAGTGCTGATTCAATCGGAGGCCGGAGGGCAGTTTGACCCGGCTATGGTGGAGGCTTTGCTTAAAGTCATTGCGCAGGATCAACAACAGGCAGCGTAGCCTTTAACGGCGACCGAATTAAAATGATCTGAAGTTGAGAAACGTCGCCGCTATTTAAAGTGGTTATCAAAAAAACGTTCTGATTGCAGATCGTTTTTTTGCTACAACACTTATGCCGCCATCCTTTTTTCGGAACATTATGATGACAAGCGGCATAAAATAAAAGCACCGGACGGTAACATATGGACACTCAAAATTATCGACGAAAATGGCGCAATTTTTTAATTCGCAAAGATATCCAGCTGCGCCTGGCAATTTATAACCTGCTGTTCTTACTGGTCGCTATCGGATTTGTCATTGCGATGGCCCTGATCCCTTTATACTTAAATTTTCAAAATCCGGACAATCTGTGGTCCCAGCATTTTTCCGCCAAATTTTTTCTTGTCATCGTTGATCGACTCGTTCTGGCCTTCGCCGGAATTTTTGTCGTGGCGTTTATCTTTCAAATTATTATCACCCACCGTTTTGCAGGGCCATTGATCAATTTTGGCAAAACATTTCAAAAGATTTCCCACGGTGATCTGACGCGCAAAATATGCTTACGCCGCAAAGACTTCCTTCACACAGAGGCATCACAGGTCAATGCAATGACAGATGCACTCATACGGTTATTCGTTAACATCAAAGAAGATAATGACCGGCTGCTTCTAATCCTGGAAGAAGCCGCCAGCGGTAAATGCAAGGACGATCAGTTGGAGGCCACGCTATCAGAGGCCGTCAAGCAGGCAGGTCGATGCAAAGCGCACCTTTCGAAGCTAAAAATCCCCTTTGATGTAGACACCGAAATAAATTAAAACCGATTCCAAAAATGTATCTAATGCCCGCGGGCATTGTTAAAAAAGTCTGAATTCCGATGAAGCGGACCGGCGCGGACAACTGTAAATAAACGTTGCAGCATGCCCGCGCCGGTGCTTTGCTTGAGTAAATTATAATTACCTGGATTAACCAATTTTAATGACGATAAAACCGGCGTTGGGTCTTTTGACCAGCAGTTGAATTTTATCGTTCTTTTTGAGTTCAGCGCGCAGCTCGGATACGGCCGTGACCGGTTTGCGGTTGACTTCTTTGACCAGATCCCCCTGTCGTAGGCCCGATTCAGCT
>JASFGN010000251.1:0-5568 GCA_050123735.1 Desulfobacterales bacterium
TCCGCACAGCGGGCAGACAGGCTGTACTGGTGGGGCGGGACCAGCATCGACGTTCCGAAACAGTTCCCCGGCTTTTTGACGATGGTAATCGGAAGCTCAACCTCATCAACGGTGGTTAACAATTCCACCGCGCCCTCTTTAAGAACATACATCAGTTCGGCGGGGTCACCTTCGCGGAAAAGCCATTGACCCGCTTCAATGGGGGCTTCGCTGCCGATCGTGCGAATCTGGCTGAGTTGTGATTCAGTTAGGCCTTGAAAAAGGTAGCAAGCGGATAACTGCATAAAACCTCCTCCAGGCGAAATGGTTACAGAGGGGAAACAAAACCGAGGAATGTTCAAATTTAGAGTACGTCTTTAAAATTGGGTGAGATTCTTTTTTAACGACAACCGCAAACCGCTAAGATACCTATTTATCTATCAAAGATGACGCCAGCCCTGATGGGATCAATCCCCCCCGGACATCTGCCCCAATGCCGCCTCCACGCTGTCGTAGATCTTGGCAAACTTGGTGATACCCACCATGTTGAATATTTTTTTGAAATGGTCCGAAAGGCCCGTAATGCCGGCCTGTTGATTGTTTTTTTTCGTTTCGGCCAGAATCTGAATCAGCAGCGCAATGCCGCCGCTGTTGATGTAAATGTCTTTTTTGAATTTAAACAGGATTTTGACGACACCCTGATCGATTGCTTTGGTGTAGGCGTCATTGAGGAAAGGCTCGGAGAGAGCGGTCACGTCACCTCTGATGTCAAAAAGCGTAACATCTCCGATCGTCTCCAGAGCAATTTCAGATGGTTGTTCCACCGGATGCCTGTCTCTTTCCCGACAAAAGCGGTTTGTCTGTGAGTTTAATGACCATCTTGACAATATGACCGTCTGCCGTCAGGTTGTTGAATTCAACCTCGTCCACCAGCTTCTTTATCAGATAGGTGCCCAGGCCTTTGGGCGGCTCCAGATTTTCGATGCGTCGCATAACCGTTTTGTCCCGGGGGATTCTGGAAATGCCTTTTCCGTTGTCTTTTACGCAGACGCTGAAGCGGTCATCTTTAAAATCCATGGTTACCAGTACCCGGGTGTCCGGATGACCCTTGTTGCCGTGTTCGATCGCGTTGAGGCAGGCCTCGGCCACCGCCGTCTTTAAATCCTCGATACGGTCCTGAGCAAAACCGGCCATTTTTGCAAAGCAAGCCGAGCAATCCATTGCAATCCGCTCATAACCCAGCTTGCTGGGCAAACTGACCTCAACCGCATGGCTATTGAGCTTTTTGACCATTTGCTCTTTTGCGTTCATTCCGGGTTCCGATATCCTCCTTCAGGCGGGCACTAAAATTCATCGATTCGTCAACAGCAGTTACAAAGGAACAGGCTCGCTACGAATAGCGGGTGGCAGGACCCCGCCGGGGCATATGAATCCTTAGGACATGGCTTTCAGCGCATCTTCACGGGTCTTGTAAATTTTAGCAAATTTCGTGATGCCCACCATGTTAAAGATTTTTGTGAAGTGATCTGAAAGGCCGATAAGCCCGATCGTCTGATTATTTTGTTCGGTTTTGGCAAGCAATTGAATCAAAACAGAAATGCCGCCGCTGTTGATATAAGCCGCTTTTTCGAATTTGAGCAGAACTTTGCCGGCACCCCGATCGTTGGCGTCCGCATAAGCATCATTCAGATAGGATTCAGACAGAATCGTAATATCACCGCGGATGTCAATCAGCGTTACATCACCGATCTGTTTCAACACAATTTCGTTTGCTTGCGTCATGTTTAACCTATGACCTTAAATCGATAAAAAGCAGTCCCGCTATTCGGGCAATCTGATCTCTATCGTCATGGTATGCCCGCCATCAACGGTCTGATTATAGCGAACCTCATCCGCCAGCTGATGAATGATGAAGACGCCCAATCCTCTGGGAGATACATTTTCTTCAATGATCTTGGTAATGCCCGGATATTTGGGAAACTCGGTTACGCCGCTGCCTTGATCGGTTACCGAAACGACGATCCGGTCATCGCCGAGATTCATATGGACCACCACCCTGGCTTCGAGGCGCCATTGGTTGCCGTGCTGCATGGCATTGATGCAGGCTTCGGCAACCGCGCTTTTCAAATCCTCAATGCGGGCGGCGGGAAACCCCCCCATTTTTGCCAGAGCAGCCGAGCTGGCGATGGCAATGCGCTCGTAACCGATCTTGCTGGGAAGGCTAATTTCTATGCTGTATTCATTTGATGCTGGCGTCATCGCTCTTTTTCAATTGCGTTAAAGAATTCGGACAAGGGGGATGGTAAAATAGATAATCGAATGACCCGGACGTGTCAAGAAATAAAAGAAGCAATGCGGTTATTCAGAAAGCGCAAGTAAGGCAACCATAACCACGAAGGGCACCAAGGACACGAAAGGACAAAATTATAATGAAGTGTTTTCCCTTTGTGCATCCTACGCCCGCCATCGCGACCCTGCCCGCCTCGCCTTGCTCGCATGGCGGGCGTGGGACGCTCCATTCGGCTCGCCTTCGACTTTAGCTCAGGCCGAAAGTAGCTCATGGCCGAGGGCAGGCAAGGCGGACGGGTTCGTGTTCTTGGTGGTGAGATATATATCAATCGTATTCAACTGGAGTTTCCCAGATAACCGAAATGTGCCATTTAACTGGACCGATCCAATACTTTTATTTCTGAGAAGCGCTGGGTCAGACGATCGAGCCGGTCGCATATGAGGGTCATCAGGTTGAAGAAAAATTTATAGGCCGTCGGTGGATACAGCCATTGCAAACGTCGGATCATCTTGCGATTGATCTTTAATAGTTCGACGGGCTCGGTTGCGATGACAGTGGCAGATCGCGGAACCGAGCGCAAAAAGCCCATCTCCCCTAAAATATCGCCGGTTTTCAGCTGGTTGATCAAAATCGGCCTGCTGAAGTTTTCACCGGTATTTGGATCGATTACCGGATCGACCACATCCATAGAACCTGAAATGATCACATACATGGAATCGCTCGGGTCGCCTTTATGGAACAGAACATCGCCGGCATCGATATTTGTCAGAGATCCGGCCATGATGACATAATGGACCTGGGTACTCGAAAGGCCTTTAAAAAGCGGTATGCCCTCGGGAGGCTCCTTGCCAAGCTTTAAGCGCAACAAATCCCACAACGTCACCACTTCGACATGCTGTATCAGGGATGGGAGCAGAATCAAATCGCCAACCAGCGCAGACAGTGAGGTGATCACCAGCATGGCACCAAAAATGGCTGTCGGCTTGAAGCCTGAAAACAGCAGAACCGAAAATCCCACACATATGGTAATCGTGGTAAAGGTAATCGGTTTGCCAACATGGGTCAGGGTGTCTCTGATGGCCCGCTTTTCATCTAAATCGGTTTTGAATTCCCGGTTGTATCGCACCAGATAATGAATGGTGTCATCGACTGCCAGCCCGATGGCAATACTGGCGATCAGGCTGGTCACCATGGAAAGCTCGATGCCGAACCACCCCATGATCCCGAAATTCACAATAATTGGAAAAATATTGGGGATCACGGCAATCAGCCCCACTTTGAAGGACAGAAAAAGGGCAAACATGATTCCAAAAACCAGAACCATCGTAATCGAAAGGCTTTTGATCTGCCCGTCCGTCAACAGTTGGCTGCTGACGGCGATGGTCATTCCCAGGCCGGTCACATCCCAGGTCAGATCCTTTGAAAAGGTATTTTGGACGTGTGCCATAATTTTTTCACGAACCTGGAGAAACTCCCTGGAGCTGGATATGTGGGTTAGCAGTAGAATGTTTGTCTTTGAAAAATCAGAACTCATGAAGCGCGTCAGCATGTCTTCACCCAGCAGGGTGGCAAAGTTGTTGATGGCCATTCTGACTTCAAAGCCCTCCTGCGGCAAAACATAATACGGTTGCTCGAATTTATTGAGGGCATAATGGACCAGCTTCAAATAATCGGCAAAGGAAACCGTTTTATCCACACCGGGTAACTTCTGCAGGTATGCCTGCAGGCGTACGATATCCGCCAGATGGGCGGGATCTTCGAAATAGTCGGCCTCGGGGTTTTCCATGGACACATTGAGCGGAAAGCTGCCGGATAAATGCCGGTAGATGTCGTTAAAATTGCGCCGGACCTCTGTGCTCTGCTTAAAATATCCGATCGGATTGGTTTCGACCCGGATCCGAAAGATGCCGATCAGACAAATCACCACCAGAATGCCGATAAGCGATAGGGTCATCTTTTGATGTTTTAAGTTGAGTTCTACGACTCTGTCGATATACCGCTGAAAAAGGGAGGGCGTATCGATTTCTTCGTTTTGCTTACGGGGTGAAATGGGCAAGAGCGATAAGACCGCCGGAAGAAATGTCAGCACAATCGCCAATAGGCTGATCATCCCGAAGCAGGAAAACAATGCAAATTCCTGGATCATGGCAATGCGGTTGACCAAAAGGGATCCCAGGCCGATAATGGTCGTCAAGATCGCCAGAAAAGTCGGAAAAGCGATACGGGAAAAGGTCATTGCGGTCACACCCACCGGGGAATTCGCCCGTTTCTGACAAGCAATGTATTCAGAAACGATATGCAGACAATAGGCCGTTCCGACCGCTATGAGAAAGACCGGGACAATCATGGTTAGTATCGAAAGCGGGATACGAAGCAGGGCCATGAGACCGAAAGTCCATATTAGCGCAAATCCAACGCAGGCCAGCGGAATCAGGATATAACGCGGCTTTCGGAATAGGCAAAAAAGGATGATCGCAATGAGCAGAAAGGTTATCGGCGGCAGGCGTGAAAAATCTTTCTCGGTAAATTTGGCAAGTGCCTCGGAAACCAGCGGCATCCCGATCTGATACAGGCTCAGATCCCCGGATGATGCGGCAATCAACTTTCTGATTCGCTGAATCACATCGCCAGGCGAGGCGTCGTTATCCAGCACCAGCGTGAGCGCAGTGGCTTTGCCGTCGCTCGAAAAAAGATTATTTTGGAATAGATCGGCCCCGGAAACAACGGCGTAAAATTTTTCCATGCTCCAGGTGCCGGCCACGTCCATCGACTTTTTTATGTCCGGAAGGCTGATCACCCGCCGAACGCCCTCGATCCGAGCAGCATTTTCAGCCAGCTGTTGGATTTTGCGGAAGGTCAGCGCGTCAAAAACATTTTCCGCTTTGACGACCACCCGAATAATCTCGTCCGAGCCGAACAGCTTTTTGAAATCCTGGTATCGGACGGTTTCCGGAAGGTCTTCGATTTGAAGATCATAGATTGAGGTTTTGAAGGAAAGATGGCGAATTTGCCAGGCGAAAAAAAGAGTGATGGCCAAAATGATCGTAATAACAACTAACGGCTTGCGAAGCGTCCATTGCCACATCTCTTTAAAGGAGAAGGTCATAGGCATACCCTTTCGCATCATCCAGCAACTGTCGATTTGCGGCTAAGATAAAATGGCGCAGGCCAGGTCAATATGAATTGTTAAATTTCATATGCTGAATACCCATTGATGTCAAATCCAAAAATCCGTCCAATTTTATTTAGGGGACGTTCTTTACTTATTAATTTGATTCCATCACTCTGATATGTTACGC
>JASFGN010000252.1:0-5519 GCA_050123735.1 Desulfobacterales bacterium
AATTAAAAATTGCATCAGCCGGGCTTCCGGATTTTCGGGATCCATCGAAAGGGTTTGTGAAAAGAGTTTGGCGGCCCCCTGGTTATCCCCGGTGCAATAATGCATCATACCGGCCGCCATGATCATTTCCGGCTGCGGCTTGCCCTTGAGCTCCTCATCGGCCAGAGCCTGCGCCTCGGCCCACAGACCTTCGGAGGCTTTTTTCTTGATCTCTGCCAGGCTTTTCTCGATTGAAAAATCTAACTCGCCATTCCACTTGGCCTGGCCGGCCTTTAATTCTTCAAGAAACTTTGCCGCATTGGTAATGGGCAAAACCATGCCCAGGTCCCAGCGGGGGGTTGCAGGCTGCATCAGCCCCTGGGCCACATCCATGGCGACGCCGGCGGCAATGCCGATCACTTTGCCGCGCACATCGACCATGGGCCCTCCGCTGTTACCGCCATAAAGCGAGGTGTCGACCTGGAGCACATTTTCAAACGATCGACGTACATTACCACCGGTGACACTGGCGTTGACCGCTTCGTCCTGGGTGCGGCTGCCCAGCGGAAACCCGATGGTGATCAATCGTGATAGTTTGGGGACACTTTTGGCATCCAGCTTTAAATCCAATGGCAGCGGCTTCAGCCCATCCGGCACCCGATCAATCTTTATGACGGCAAAATCATCTTTAAGCGGCGAGGTGATCACCTGACGGGTTTGAACCGGTGGTTTGGGCACACCGGCAATGGACAGGCTCGGCTCGGATTCGGTGCTATATGCATTTTCAATAAAGTACACATCGGTCAAATCCGGGCTTTCAATCACGCGGGATACACGATTAAAGGCCCGTGTGCCCTCAAACCATAAATATAACCGATACTTCAGTTCCGGTGTCTTTTCCACCAGCCCGAAATGCTGAACAGCGGCCAGAAGAGTGGAGTCCTCCAGCCAGGGACAAACCACGTGCCGGCTGGTCAGCATATAGCCATCGCTGTCCACCAGAAAAGCAGTCCCCTCTGCCAGATTGCGATACATTTGTTCATTTTCGATTTCCAGCCAGTACTCGACCAAGAGAAAAGCCACCGACGGTGAGTACAGGTTGGCATAATCCTCCAGGCGATTTTCATAAACCGCCTTGCGCTGGCTGAGCTGATACCAGGCCATAAAACCGGCCAACGATAAAACGATAATTAAAACAGCCAGGATGCTGATGCGATTCTGGAGTCCTTTGATGGTCAGCCTGCGGGCAGCTGCGGCCGGGGGCGGCACAGGTTCGTGTTCCTCCTCAACAGGCTTTTCTTTAATTCGCGCCAGCGACACAGCCACTTCGGCCATGGATCGCGGACGGATATCCGGATCATCGGCCAGCATGACTTTCAACAGAACTTTGGCCGCTTCCGGCAAATCAAGCTCGTCGACCTTGGCCAGGTAATCGGCGGTCTCCAGGTCCGCAGAAAGCAGCTCGACAAAAATTTTACCCAGAGACCAGATGTCGCTTCTGAAGTCAAGCGGTCGATGATTGACGATATCCGGGTGCACGTTCAGCAAATTCTTTAACATGGGGCCGGGACGGTCGACCTTGGGGTCAAAAAACCGTGAAAGTTTATAGTCGATTTTGACCTGAAGCTTTCCGCTTTCAACCCTTACCAGCATGATGTCGTTTAAAATGAGATGGGGGATGAAATAGCCTTCCTGGTGAAGCACGGTTAGAATGGAGGCCATCTGGAAAAACAGGTCCAGGGCTAACTGGCGATCCTGCAAGCGGCCGGAGGTCAGCAGAGATCCCCAGCTTTCGGTGTCGATCCATTCGCTGATCCGGTACCAGAGCCCGTCGGTTGATTGCCGGATTGCGTAATGACGGACAAAGCCCTTATCGGGCAGCTTTTTAAGGCGCTCCAGTTCCTGGGTGAGTCTGGCCGCCACTTTTTCGTCGACCCCCGACTGGGGGGTAAACAGACGGATCATGACCATCTCGCCGGTTCGTTCCCGGATGGCCCGGCACAGAAAGCTGGAATGACCTTCGTGCAAAATATCGACAATCCGGTAATCATCAATGTATTTGCGGCCTTCACCAATTTCATTGCCGCAAGCCGGGCAAAGCGTAATTTCTTCGGCCACCGGCTGGTCACATTCAGGGCAGAGTCTCATAATTACTTTCTACCTGAAACTTGCATAAAAATAAATAGTCGGACGAGAAAGGTGCCGCTAGTAAAAAATTCTACTTTCATTTAAAAGCAGGAATCAAGCTCCAGGATGGATATTCTTCGGAGCTGAATTTATAAGGGTAAAATATCAAACGGAAGCGCTTCGTTTTTGGGCAAAGGTTTCCTTATGGAATATTTCCAAACTTTTCAATAAATTATATCTAAGTTGCGGCTAAATGTCAAACACAGTAAGCATGCTCGGCAAATACGAAGAAAATTGATTTGCCATTTGGCAAAAAGCGGACTTGCCGACAATTTTGCCGCCTAACATGGTTACTGCTTTCAGGGTCTCAAAAAATAACAATACCGAACGGTTTCTCAGATAAGTAAATGCTAACCGCCTATTTCCAAAATGTTTTCAAAATACCTCTACAGGAAAAAATATCCTTGGGATTTTTGGTTTCCGCAACGACACCGGCCAGGATTTCTCTAGCATATCTACTTGAGCCGAATCGACTTATAAGGAAATCATTTAGCCAGGGCCTGGCCAGCCATTTTTCAGCCAGGCGATAACCTTTATAACGGGTTTTAAATTTAGATTCCATTTTTTGACCATATTGCGACAATGTACTCAAATCATTTGATTGCAATGCTTTGTTAACGGCATCAGCAGCCATTTGACCGGATTCCATGGCTTTACTGATGCCTTCGCCGATAAACGGCAAGGTTGTTCCAATGGTTTCTCCCACAGCAACCAGCGGGCCGTTTACAAAGGGGTAGGCGCCTTCAAAATCATATCGCAACGTAGCTGCTCCCAAAGATGTGGTTCTATCGCTTTGCCGCATCAACTTCCTTGCCGGGGGGAACGATTCGATAAAGGCGTTAAATTTATCTTTAACATTAAGGCTGCGCCTGCGAACGCGATCCGGACTAAATATGCCGAATCCAACGTTAAATTCATGATCTCGCATCGGAAAAATCCACCCGTATCCGGCGACCGTAAAGGGGTCATGCCTGTAAAAATAAATGATCATTCGGTCCAGGGCCATTGCAGAGCGGACATAGCAACGCAGTGCAACCGCACTGGGTCCTTTCTTTGCCGGCCAGTTCATTTTGTGCATGAGGCGAACATCCGTTCCGGTGGCAACGATCCCGATTTTAGACCGAATCGGTTTGCGCCATCCCCGGATGGTGAAAGCTGCCAGGCTATCCGGTTCGATTGCCAACTGCTGCACTTCACCCAGAGCAAAGAAGCTGCCTGCTTCTACGGCCTTTTGGGCAACGATCAAATCCAAAAGCCGGCGTTTTATGGTCAGATACGCACCGGGTATCTCTACTTCGTTTAGAAAGGGGCTCACCATAACACTGGTGTCAACCGAGTGTCCGGCTGCGCGAACCTTTTCACCGACACCGATGGCATCCAGACATCGCAGGGCATCGGGCAGCAGGCCGTCGCCGCAGACTTTTTCACGTGGAAACTTCTTGCGGTCCAGCAGCAAAACCCGATGATGTTTGGCAGCAAGATGGCAGGCCGCAATCGCACCGGCCGGCCCGGCGCCGACGATGACCACATCCCAGAGCCGATCCGGTATTGAATCGGGTCCGAGCTGCCATTCTGTGCGATGGTATAAATGGTTCATCTTTCAGATGGCTAACGCAGCCATTTATTAAATTGGTTGGCAAAATCTGACATTTTGCAACGAACAGGGGCTCATGTTAAGATGTAACAAAAATAGCCAAAAAGTGAAATATATACTTCTTCCCTTATTTTAGAAGTCATTCTTCTTCCTGATAGTTCTTTCTCTTTTTCCGGATTCTTGACACGTTGTCATAGTCGCTTTATCCTTGATTGTAAATATAAACCTATTTGCCCTGGGCCCTGGGAGAAGATCATGAAAATTATCATCGAACCGTTTAAAATAAAAAGCGTTGAGCCCCTGCGATTTACCCGCCGCGAAGAGCGCAAGACCATCCTAAAAGAAGCCGGATACAATCTGTTTAACATCCAGGCCGATGACGTCTTGATCGATTTGCTGACCGACAGCGGCACGGCGGCCATGAGCGCCCACCAGTGGGGTGGTATGATCGAAGGTGATGAAGCCTACGCCGGGTCCAAAAGCTTTTCACGGCTGGAGCGGACCGTCAAGGAGCTAACCGGTTTTCGCCACATCATCCCCACCCACCAGGGACGCGCAGCTGAAAAAATCCTGTTCAACATCGTCGGCGGAAACGACAGGATCGTGCCCAACAATACCCATTTCGACACCACCCGCGCCAATGTGGAGATGAGCGGGGCAGAGGCACTCGATCTGCCCATCGCCGCTGGGCTCGATCCGAATTTGATTGCTGATTTTAAGGGGAATATGGACCTCGATGCCCTGGAAACATTGCTGCGCAAAGAGGGCCCGGAACGCATTCCGCTGGTGATGCTGACCGTCACCAACAACGCCAATGCCGGCCAGCCGGTTTCGATGGACAACATCCGGCAAACTGCCGAACTCTGCCGGTCCCATGGCATCCCCTTTTTCCTGGACGCCTGTCGCTTTGCCGAAAATGCCTACTTTATCAAACTGAGAGAACCGGGTTATGAAAACAAAACTGCCAGAGAAATTGCCCGGGAGATGTTTTCTTATGCCGACGGCTGCACCATGAGCGGCAAAAAAGACGGTCTGGTGAATATGGGCGGCTTTCTGGCGGTTAACGATGATCAGCTGGCCGGCCGGGCACGCAATATTCTGATCGTCACCGAGGGCTTTCCGACTTACGGCGGGTTGGCCGGTCACGACCTGGAGGCTTTCGCAAGGGGATTGGACGAGGTTTTAGAAGAAGACTATCTTAAATATCGGATTCGGTCCGTTGCTTATCTGGGTGAACACATATCTGCGCTCGGTGCCCCGATTTTCCAGCCGCCGGGCGGACACGCCATTTATATCGATGCCAAGGCCTTTTTACCGCATATCCCCCCGCATCAATACCCGGGTCAGGCGCTGGCCTGTGAGCTCTACCTTGCCGGAGGTATTCGTTCCTGTGAAATCGGCAGCGTGATGTTCGGCAAAACCGACCCCCGGAGCGGTGATTTTAAACCCGCCAAACTGGAAATGGTCCGGCTGGCGATTCCCCGCAGGGTTTATACCAAGAGCCACATCGATTATGTGGTCGAGTGCATTGAGTCTGTTTTTCGCAAACGGGATGACATCAAGGGGATGCGTATCACCTATGAGCCGCCGGTGCTCAGACACTTCACCGCCCAATTCGAGCCTTTGTAGAATAGTTTTTAGACAGGATCTACAGGATTTTTCAATTAACCGCAGACACACGCAGATAACCGCAGACAATTTCTTTTCCTTGCTCGACCTGAGCAAGGAAAAACTGCATGCCCTTCGGGCAAACAGTTTT
>JASFGN010000253.1:0-5510 GCA_050123735.1 Desulfobacterales bacterium
CATGAGGCTTGATTTCCAATACCTACCCTGGTCACCCGGTTCGTCAGTCCCTGCCCCATGGCCAACCAACTCATCGGGTCTATTTTTTTGCTTACTTTCACAATGGTTACTAACGCCTGCAAGCCTGTCTGCTTAATAACCCGCGCTCGATTATTCATTTGCCTGTTTAAGGAATGTAAATGAAACAGATACATATTCAAGAAAAAGAGCAATTTAAAAAGCTTTTTAAACAAGAACAAATTGACAATTTCGAGGATCGCTACAAGGTCCTGGAAGTTTTTTTGCAGACCGAAAAACATGTCACCATTGAAGAAATGACTGAACATTTGAATCGCGTCGGCTGGCGCCTTGAACCTGAATTTGTTCGGGAAACAATGAAATTGATGTGCCGCTTCGGATTTGCCCAAAAAAGCCGGTTCGATAACGGCGACCTGCGTTATGAGCACCGGCATCTGGGGCAGCATCACGATCATATGGTCTGCACCAAATGCAAAAAGATCATCGAGTTTGAGAACGAGCAACTGGAGGAGTTGCAGATCAAAATAGCAGCCACGCAGGGATTTCATATGCTGCAGCATAAAATGGAAATATATGGCATCTGTGACACCTGCCTTAAAGAACGTATCCAATTGATGCCACTGGTTATGGCAAGGCCCGGTGAGCGGCTGGTGCTTAAAGACTTTGAAGGCGGCGTCGGGGCTCGCATACGTTTGATGTCGATGGGGTTGCGACTGGGCGATGAAATTGAAGTCATATCAAACAATAACCAGGGCCAGATTGCGATTGCAGCCGATTATAAGCGCTATGTGCTCGGCAAAGGCCTGGCTCAGAAAATTCGCGTTGAACCGATACGGCAGGCCCGCGCCGAATATCAGCAATAATAAGACAACGAAGACACAAAGAGCAAAAAAAGGGTGCTAAATTAATGCGTAAGCCCTTTGTGAACTCTGTGCCTTCGTGGTGAAAGCGAATCACCGATACGTCGACTCCGCCACTTTATGGTGAAAAGAAACACACTTGCCAAATGGAACCGTTTGAACCGGCATATATTCAAACTTTTAAAAAAGGGAATTTGCGTGCAAAGATAAAGAAAGCCCGCCGGCTGTTAAGCCCCTGCGCCCTTTGCCCGCGGAAATGCAGTGTCGACCGGCTGGGCGGTGAAACCGGTGTATGCCAGACTGCCGCACGGGCCTGGGTCTCCAGCTACAATCCGCATTTCGGTGAAGAGTCGCCTCTGGTAGGCAGCCACGGCTCCGGCACCATTTTTTTTACCCATTGTAACCTGATGTGTTTGTTTTGCCAGAATTTTGATATCAGCCATCAAGGCCATGGACAAGAGGTAAGCGACGAACAACTGGCAGCCATCATGATTGCCTTGCAGCAGCAAGGATGCCATAATATCAATTTTGTCACGCCGTCACATGTGGTTCCGCAAATTTTGGCCGCCCTTGAAATTGCCATTCAACATGGTCTCAATGTGCCGCTGGTCTATAATTCCGGCGGCTACGATAGACCTGCAACGCTAAAGCTGTTGGAAGGTGTGTTTGATATTTACATGCCGGACTTTAAATTCTGGAATCGGGAGATTGCCGAAAACGCCTGCCAGGCGGGAGATTATGCTGAAATTGCCTGCAACGCACTCAAGGAAATGCACCGGCAGGTCGGTGATCTGGTAACCGACAATGCGGGTATTGCCCGACGCGGTCTGATCATTCGACATCTTGTACTGCCAGGCGGCGTAGCGGGCACGCGCGAAATTATGCGCTTTATTGCCCGCGAAATTTCAACTCGCAGCTATGTCAACATCATGGCCCAGTATCGCCCTTGCGGGCGCGCTGCTGAGATAAAGGAATTGAGTACCTTTCTTTCGCCGGCGGATTACCGCCGCGCGCTTCAGGACGCTGCCGAAGAAGGTATTACGCGTCTTGATCAACCCCGGCGTTACTTTGTACTCAAATAAATACCTGAATCTTGCATGAAAATAGATGAGAATTTATTTAATTTCTTAATCGGAACATGATCTTTTTTAATTCTCATCTATTTTTCAAACTCTAAGAATTTGTCTGGTTAATGAATTTGTGAAATAATGGCAGATATGCAAAGAATTTTTGCCGTCGGTGATATTCATGGGTGCTATGAAAAGCTGTGTGCACTCATGGACAAAATCCCGCTGAATATGAACCAAGACCAGCTGCTTTTTATCGGAGATTACATTGATCGGGGACCGGGATCCATCGAGGTCCTGGACTATCTAATTGATTTAAGAAAGCGCTTGCCGGGCATCATCTTTTTGAAAGGCAATCATGAAGATATGCTGCAAAATTATCTGGACGGCAATGATCGATTTACCTATTTGCTAAACAGCGGTCAGCAGACCCTTGACGCTTATCTGCACAAAAAGGCCGCATCAGAGGATTACCCGGTGCCGTCCGCGCATCTTGAATTTTTAAGTGAGTTGCGTCTTTATTACCAGACTGAAGACTATATCTTCGTGCATGCCGGTATGCGAGATAAAATTCCCTTGGAATCACAGAAAGAGAACGACCTGCTATGGATCCGCAATGAGTTCATTTACTCTGACTATGATTTCGGCAAACGCGTTGTATTTGGACATACGCCATTTAGAGAACCGCTTTTACAGGCCAATAAAATCGGGATTGACACCGGAGCCGTTTATGGTAATCGTCTCACGTGTGTTCAGCTACCGGAAATGATTTTTTTTTCAGTATAGTCAATTTGAGCCGAATCGGCCAAGGATTGACTTCCGTAGCTTGCAACATTTATTCGGCAACGATATTTACGGTAAACATATCAGAGTGCCAATCTATCGCGATTGTCAAAAAAACGTTCCGTTTGCGGAAGGTTTTTTCGCTACAAGCGCTTATGCCGCCATCCTTTTATTGGGAACGTATTTATGACAAGCGCTATAAATCGGGTTAGCAGCAATCTGAGATGGGGTTCTCAGAGGCGTACTGAGGAGGGAAACTGATGCCACTAAATGTCCGAACCATTATTACCTTATTTTTGGTACTGGGTTTCTCAGCAACCGCCCTTGCAGAGCGCTTGGCAGTTTCCGCCCCGGTTGCCAACATTCGGTCCGGACCGGGAACAGATCACAATGTGTTGTGGAAAATCGAAAAATTTTTTCCATTACTGGTAATTGACAAATCTGGTGAATGGTACCAATTTAAGGACTTTGAAAATGACCGCGGCTGGGTGCATCAATCGCTGGTGGACAAAACCCCAACAGTGATCACCAAAAATGACAAATGCAACATTCGGTCCGGACCCGGTACGAGTCATAAAATCCTGTTCACGGTCGAAAGAGGAATACCTTTTAAAGTCCTCAACCGCGAAGGCAGCTGGATTCATATTGAGCATTCGGATGGGGATAGAGGTTGGATTCACAAAGCACTGGTTTGGTAAAAAGGTGAATAAAAAAACGTGCCTGCATTAAAACGGGTTAAAAAAGATAAAAAATTAATTGTGGGCGTGGGCTCGGCTTTAGTCGATATACTGGCTCATGAAGAAGAGGATTTTTTAAATAAAACCGGTGCCGTTAAAGGCGGCATGACATATGTCAGCAAGGAATTTATTGAAAAAACCCTTTCGCTTGCGTCCAATAAGCCCAGACTGGTACCCGGAGGGTCTGCCTGTAATACAATTGTGGGGGTTGGCAAAATCGGCGGGAAATCTCGTTTTATTGGAAAATGCGGCAACGGGGAAATGGGTCGCTTTTTTGAAACCAATTTAATAAGACAAAATGTTGAGCCTTCGCTTTTGCGCTCAGACTCGCCCACCGGTCGGGTTCTTTCCATTATAACCCCGGATGCGCAGCGCTCAATGTTTACGTTCCTGGGTGCTTCGGCTGAAACCTCACCGCAAGAAATCACGAAAGATCTTTTTAACGATGCCGCCATCGTTCATATCGAAGGCTACCTGCTGTTTAACCCGGATCTGATCTTAAAGGTTTTAAAAACGGCCCGACAGTCCGGAGCGCGGATTTCGTTGGATCTGGCCAGTTTTAATGTTGTTCAAGAATCCCGTGATCTGTTAGATTATATTGTTGAATCTTTTGTCGACATCCTGATCGCCAATGAAGATGAGGCTGAGGCTTACACCGGGCACCGGGATGAGGCCCAAGCCATCGGAGCCCTGTCTAAAAAAGCAGAAATTGCCGTCCTGAAAGTCGGTGAGCAGGGCAGCTTTATCGCCTGTGACGAACAAATTGTTCCGATCCAGCCCAAAACCGGAGGTAAAATAATTGACACGACCGGCGCCGGTGATTTATGGGCGGCGGGCTTTCTATATGGATTGGTCAACGGGTATTCGCTTGAGCGGTGCGGTGAACTGGGCTCGGCTTGCGGCTATGAGGTCTGTCAGGTGATCGGTGCCAACGTTCCCGACACCGGCTGGGATAGGATCCGGCAGCTCCTTAAATAAATCATTTTAAAATAACCAGCAGGATGCTATAAACTACGTTCTTACCAATTCGAGCAAGTGCCTAAAGTTGCGGTATCGTTACGCTCTATCCTTGATATCTGACAGAATCTCTTAACTTTAGTTCACTTAAAATAAGCAGGGAGACCAAATGGCTGCAAAGTATAAGAGCCGCAAAGAATTATTGAAAAAACCGGATGAATTTATCACCTTCACCGGCAAGGCCATTGCCATAGCCAGAGAATACCAAAATCATATAACGTATGCCCTGCTGGCGGTTGTGGCCATCGGACTCATTTTTCTTGGATACCGGTTTTTTGCGCAACGCGCTGAGACAAAGGCTTTTTCGATGCTGCAGAAAGCCCAATCTGAATATCAGACACAGAAAGCAGCATCCTCGGCAGCTGAGGCCTACAACACCGTTTCGCAGGCATTTCAAGATATCATCAAAAAATACGGCGGCAATGCAGGTGGCAAACTGGCGCGGGTTATATATGCCAACATCAGCTACGAAGCCGGCCAATATGAAAAAGCCATCGCGCTTTACAAGCACGCACTCAATGACTTTCAGGACGCTAAGGCTGTCTATAATTTGATCCTGAACAGTCTGGGATACGCCTACCTGCAGATGGAAGATAACCAGAATGCTGCCGCTTATTTTGAACGCGCCGCCAAGCAGACCGATTCGCTCGCGCGCCAAGATGCGCTTTTTAACCTGGGATGGGTCTATCAAAAAATGGGAGAGGCCGCCAAAAGCCAGCAGGCGCTTCAACAGATTATAGATGACTATCCAAGCTCACTTTATTTTGATATGGTTCAGGAAGAATTGAGTGCTCGCTAGGATGAATCTTTCTTCTGATGATTGACTAAAATCGGTTTTATAGCGATTGTCAAAAAAACGTTCCGATTGCGGGAGGTTTTTTTTCTACAACCGCTTATGCCGACATCCTTTTATTCGGAATGTATCTATGACAAGCGGTATGAGCCCAGCGCTGTCAAAGGTCAAAGCGGCGCTTTATTGCTTTACGCCAACTTCCAGATTATACTTTTTTATTTTCTGATTCAGACCG
>JASFGN010000254.1:0-5488 GCA_050123735.1 Desulfobacterales bacterium
CGGGTTGGTCGAGCCCCTGGAATTTTTGTTGCCGGTTTACGAACATCAGCGCCCGGGCAAGCGTACGCTTAAAATCGGGCTGTCCTTGTATGACCTGATGGCTCACGAGCGCCAGCACCGCTTTTACGACAAAACTGAATTTTACCGACGCATGCCTTATGTCCGGCAACATGGTTTGAAAGGCGGTTTTTGCTTTTCTGACGCCCAGGTTGACGATTCACGTCTGGTGTTGCGCCTCATCAATGAATCTGTTGCCGCCGGCGCCGCTGCCTTAAACTACACCGCCGCAATCGATATTCTGCGCAATGATGCCGGCGACGTCGCCGGTGTCAACATCGCGGATACCGAAACCCGTCAATCCAGGACCCTCAGCACCCGAACCGCCATTAACGCCACCGGTTGCTGGGCCGAAAAGCTTCACCCTTCGCCCGACCCCGGCCGCCATCTGCGACCGCTGCGCGGAAGTCATCTGGTATTTTCAGCCGAGGTGCTGCCGATCAAATTCGGTGTCAGCTTCGTCCATCCGCAGGACAACCGCATGATTTTTGTTTTGCCCTGGGAAGGCGCCGTTCTGACTGGAACTACCGACCTGGACCATAAAACGGATCTATCCCAGGAACCCACCATTACAGAGGACGAAATTGTTTACCTGATGGAGGGCCTCAACACCCTGTTTCCCTCAATAAAGATTTCCTTAAAAGATTGTATTTCCGCCTTTGCCGGCTTAAGACCTGTTCTCAGCGAAGGCAAACGCTTACCGCAAGAAGAATCCCGCGAACATGTGGTCTGGGTGGATAAAGGCCTGGTAACCGTAACAGGCGGAAAACTGACGACCTTTCGCCGTCTGGCCTGGGATGCCCTCAGGGCTGCCAAACCGTTTCTGCCTTCTGGAAAATACGTCGATAAGCACAAACCGCTCTTTTGCAAGCCACCGGATGGTCCGCTAAATCGTTTTGGTTTGGCCGACCGTGTCTGGCGCCGGCTTTACGGTCGCTATGGGCAGGGCGCAGATGCGCTGGCACAGGCGGCAGAGCCTCAGGATTTAATGCACATCCCCGGCACCCACACCCTGTGGGCCGAGCTGCCATTTGCGGCCGCCAACGAGCAGGTCCGCCATCTGGACGACCTGCTTTTGCGCAGAGTGCGCATCGGTCTGTTAACGCCAGAGGGCGGCAAAGCGCATCTGAAGCGAATCCGAAACCTGTGCCAACCGGCATTGCCCTGGGACGGCAAGCGCTGGAAAGAGGAAATCGCGATGTATACAGAACTGTGGAACCGTCTCCACGCGCTGCCGGTCCAGCAAGCCATTAAAAAAAGAAGCAAGCTCTTAACTCCCTTTATGGCAGCAGGCAAACGGCTCGGCACGATGACCACGAAATTTCTGCCCAAGCGCTGGCGGAGCAATCCAAATGGGTAGTTCTGATATGACGACCTCCAAAGATCTGATCCTGGCAATCGACAACGGCACCCAGAGTCTCAAAGCCATAATCTTTGACGCGACAGGACAGCTATTGGCCAAAGAAGTTGTGGTGTTTGTTCCTTATTATTCGGAGCGACCGACGTGGGCGGAGCAGAATCCGGAAATCTTCTGGCAGGCCCTGGTTGAGGCCTGTCAACGACTGTGGCAGCGTCCCGACACCGATAGGGATCGGATTGCCGGCGTTGCGTTGACCACCCAGCGCGGTAGCGTTGTCAATGTCGATAAAGACGGCAAGCCCCTGCGGCCGGCAATGATGTGGCTCGATCAGCGCAAAACTTACGGACAGGCTCCGATCGGCGGTCCCTGGGGATTCATTTTCAAAATGGCCCGTCTGACAGAGACGGTTGCCTACCTTCAGCAGGAGGCCGAAGCCAACTGGATCCGCACCTATCAGCCCGAGGTCTGGCAAAAAACCCATAAATATTTATTATTATCCGGCTACCTGACCCACAGATTGACCGGTAAGTTTGTTGATTCGATTGGTTGCCAGGTGGGCTTCATACCGTTTGATTACAAACGCCTGCGCTGGTCGGCCGGCTGGGACTGGAAATGGCGGGTTTTAAAGGGAATTGATCCGGCCATTCTGCCTGAGCTGGTTCCGCCGGCAGAGACCCTGGGGGAGATCACCACTGCTGCGGCCCGAGAAACAGGGATTCCGCGGGGTCTGCCGCTGATCGCCGCAGCCGCCGATAAGGCCTGCGAAGTCATCGGTTCCGGCAGTCTCCAACCATCTGTCGGCTGTTTGAGTTACGGAACCACCGCGACGATCAACGTGACCCATAAAAAGTATATCGAGCCCATACCGCTGTTGCCTGCTTATCCATCAGCTGTGACAGACTATTACACGATTGAAGTTCAAGTATACCGCGGTTACTGGATGGTTAAATGGTTTAAAGAACAATTCGGCCAGCTCGAGCAGCAAGAAGCTGCCCGCCAGGGAATCGCACCCGAAGCCCTTTTTGATAAGCTGGTCGATGCCATTCCGCCGGGTTCAATGGGGTTGATGCTACAGCCTTACTGGACCCCCGGTCTCAAGATGCCGGGCCCGGAGGCCAAGGGCGCCATTATCGGCTTCGGCGATATTCACACCCGCGCGCATCTTTACCGTTCAATTTTAGAGGGGCTGGCCTATGCCCTGCGCGAGGGCAAGGGACGCATTGAAAAGCGCAGCAGGACAAAGATTACCGAACTGCGGGTTTCCGGAGGCGGCAGCCAGAGCCGCAGCGCTCTCCAATTGACAGCCGATATTTTCGGACTGCCGACCGCCAAACCCCATGTTTACGAAACCTCGGGCCTGGGCGCCGCCGTTGATGCTGCGGTGGGCCTGGGCCTGCATCCGGATTTTAAGACTGCCGTAGCGTCCATGACCCACATTGGCGAAGTCTTTGCGCCCGATCAAAAAAACCATGCCCTTTATAATGCCCTTTACCATGATGTATACAAAAAGATGTATCGGCGCCTCAAACCGTTATATGAACGCATCCGCGCCATCACCGGATATCCAAAATAATACAAATGGTTCTGTGCGTGCCGCAAGGGCCCCCGCTCCCGCGGGCCATTGTCAGCTTACCCATCGATTGCAATGACGCTTTCTGCGGCCGATGGTGTTATGATAAAATGTATTGATTTCAATTGGTTAATCGCCAATTGGGTGTGATATCAATCTGCTTTACAAACCTTAAGCGTTATGCCATAAATCCTTCCAGTTCATCTCAGCAGCCAACAATACGCTTACAAAGGCCGAACCACTGCGGTCTGCCATTGGCCGTGGATCATAATGTTACGCATGTTTCCAATAAACTCGATTCGATTTATCCATTCATGCTAAAAGAGCTTGCCATTCGAAATTTTGCCATTATCGATGACCTTCAAATCAGTTTTTCCGATGGCCTGACCATACTCAGCGGTGAAACCGGAGCCGGCAAATCAATCATCCTCAATGCGGTCAACCTGTTGCTGGGAAGCCGCGCTGCCCCCGACCTGGTACGCAGTGGCGCTGAAAGTGCCGAACTGGAAGCCTTTTTTGAATTATCGCCTGCAAGCCACGTCGCCAACATCATGAGCGAACACGGTTATGACCCTTCAGAAGGGTTGCTGATCAGACGGATCATCGCCCGCAACGGCACCAATCGGGTCTATCTGAACAACCGTATGGCCACCATTCAGCTGCTCAATACCATCACCGAAAATTTAGCCAGTATTTCCGGCCAACATGCCCATCAGCTGCTGCTGAGACAAGAGCAGCATCTTTACATTCTGGATCAATTCGGCGGCTTCCTGTCTTTACGTGAAGCCGTCGGCGAGTGCTTTCAAAAAATACTGGCCGTTCTCAAAAAATTAACAGAATTAAACGCGATCGCCGAGCGGCAGGCCGAACACATGGAGCTGCTGACGTTTCAGCACACAGAAATTACCACCGCCAACCCGCTTTCGGGGGAAGATGAGGATCTCGAGCAGGAAAGAAAGCGGTTAAAAAATGCTGAAGCCCTTTACCTGACCGTTTATAACAGTATCGAGTCGCTGTACAGCGCCCCGGGCTCGGTCATTGAGAAATTGGTGGCAGTCAATAAAGAGCTGACCAAAATCAGCCAGATCGACGAACAGTTGAAGGCCACTGCCCAAAACCTGTCTGACGCCACTTATCAAATCGAGGATTTGATTGACGGACTGCGAAACTACCTCAATTCAATTCAGACGGACGATAAACAGCTGGAGGCCGTCGAGGAGAGGCTTGACACACTCAACAAGCTCAAACGCAAATACGGCGGCACATTGGATGCCGTCATCGCGAAATGCAAATCCATCGAGCAGGAGCTGGACAGTGTTGAAAATGTTGTCGAACAAATCAAAGCGACCGAAACAAACGCCAACGAATTACACACCCGACTGAAAGCATTCGTATTAGAGCTATCGCATAAACGCAAAAAAGCAGCCAAGGATTTCGCCACAAAGGTCATGGAGCAGCTGTCGACATTGAAAATGGCCAAAACAAAATTCAGCGTAGCCCTGCAACCCATGCCGGCAGATGAAAAGACCGATCCCCGCCTGACAGTTGATGAACACATGATCTCTGAAACCGGTATCGACCGGGCCACCTTTTTAATCGCCCCCAACGTCGGAGAGGAACTCAAGTCACTGACCAGCATTGCATCCGGCGGTGAGCTGTCGCGGGTTATTCTGGCGCTAAAGGCGCTTTTGGCCAAGAGCGATTCGGTTGAAACAGTGGTTTTTGATGAAGTGGATTCCGGTATTGGCGGGAGGGTCGCTGAAGCGGTGGGCAAAAAATTAGCCGCGCTTGCCAGGCACCATCAGGTGATTTGTATTACCCATCTGCCCCAAATAGCCAAATTTGGTACACAGCATTTTCGAATTTCGAAAAAGGTCTCCTCCGGCAGGACGCGCACATCGATTCAGCTGCTAAACGATAAAGACCGCTTTAAAGAAATCGCCCGGATGTTGGGCGGGGAGAAAATTACCCAGAAGACCTTGGATCATGCCCGGGAGCTTCTGGAACAATAAGGAAAGCAACTGAAAAAAAACTGAATGAAAAGTCGGCACCATTTTAAGTGAGTCACACCCCTTCCGGAAAAAAAGCGTAACCTGGCCTTGACCCGCAGCCCGGCATTTCTTATGATTTGGAGCTAAAATCGTGAAAATCAATAACCCCGTACGTACCAGCGCGTTATATCTGCTTATCATCTGTGCCGGCTGGATCTGGCCGACAATCGGTCGCGCCCAGGTTTCTCTAAACTCGGCGTCAAAAGATCAAATTACCAGCGGCGTTATAAACAGAAATATTGTGATTATGCCGCAGCTGAACAAACTCAATTTCGGGTTTGGCCGGCACAAGGGCATCGAATACTTTTATGAAAAAACGCTCAGCAGGATATTTTTCCAGGACAAAGAACTCAGCGCCAAGATCGTCGACGTCAGCATCGAATCATCGGAGATCGCGCTGGAGTTGTCCCATCCCGTCCTGGGCACCGGAAACATCCGGTTCGATTTCAG
>JASFGN010000255.1:0-5487 GCA_050123735.1 Desulfobacterales bacterium
AATATATAAAATAAAACTATCTCAATTTTAGTAAAGTAAAAGATGTTTTAAGCTTTTTGGGAATTTGTAAAATGGCTTAGAAATATTAGATTTTGCCTGTCAACTGTGCATATTGGCGTTTGGTTTCAGCGAGCTTGCGGGCGCTGGATTTTCGGAGGCTGCTGCTGGTATATTGATCTAATTCCTCCTGCCATTCGACAAACAGATCTTCGGCCACATCCTCGACTTCATCGATTCGAAGTCGCACGGCCTGCGCTTTTTTTTCACTGGCTTCGTATTCGGCTTTCAATTGATCATATTTTTCTTCCAGATCTCCGCCCTGAAAATTGAGAACCGTGCTGAATTGCTCAAGCGCGGACTCGAATTGGTCCTTGGCTTCTTCCTGGGCATCGCGGGCATCCTGCACGCGGTCTACCATGATATCCCGCTTATGGTAGCCCATCGTCTCCATGGTTTTGTAGTAAGTAGATTCGCAAGCGCACAAAAGGACGATAATGCCCGTTGCCATGATCCAGTGAACCTTGCTCTTAAAAATGGATTTTTTCATCAGCGTATCCTCAAGCGTCTGCAAGACCAAACTGGTTATCGGATTTTGTTTGTTATCAAGCGACAGCTATGATTTCCATCAGGACAACCTGTTGTCGGCGATATTTTTCAGGATACAAAAATTGCCAGACCCTCCGGGCATAGAGGCTTTCCCGGCATCCAATTTTAAACCGCCGTCACCGTGGTCTGCAATGACCATTTTCAAATCTCAAGCTAAAGCCTCTTTTATCGCGGCCCGGGCCAGCAAACGGGTCGAATCCAGCACCGGCAGGGGACAATCATCCGGGTCGACCAGCAACGGAATTTCGGTGCATCCCAAAATAGCGGCATCACACCCGCGAGCTTTTAATTTTGCAATCACTTCGTTAAAATATAGGCGCGATTTTTCGGTGAAAACCCCGTTGACCAGCTCTTTGAAAATGATGTCGTCGATATGGTTACGATCATTTTCGGCAGGTATTTGACCGGCCATATCAAATTTTTTTAAAGTATCGGGATAGACCGGACCGGTCATGAGGTATTTGGTTCCCAATATGGCCAGCTGTTTATAGTTTTCGGTGCATGCTTTTTCAGCAACCGCTTCAGCAATGTGGAGCCAGGGAATCGGCGACTGCGCCTTGACAATTTCAAATGCTTCGTGAATCGTGTTGTCCGGGCAAATGGCAAACTGGGCACCGATCGTAGAAAGCTTTTTCGTTGAGGAAAGCATCAGTGCCGCAACCTTTTCCCAGTCGCCCTTGCGGATATGGACCATGTATTCTGCTAACGGATGCGTATGCATGCTGACCTCGGGATGCATGTGCTCACCCATTAATGCGGGGGCCTCGCCGCATATGGTACGATAACACAGGGCGGCGCCTTCGGCACTGCAGCCGACAATGCCAATGTGTTTGGGCATGGTTTGCTTCCTTTCTCCGGTGTGGCGCAACTTCAGTTATACGGTAAACAAAACGATTGCCATCAAGGCAAAGATCATCCCGATGCATTCTTTCAGGGTTATGGGCTCTTTCAATATGAAATAGGCCAGTGCGATGGTAATCATCGGATTTAAAGCCGCCAGAGTGGCAATAACCGAAACCTTGCCTTTTGGCATGGCAAACAGATAAAACAGCGCCCCCAGCATGCCCAGGACCCCGGTCACAAACGCCAGGGAGACGCCTTTGGGGTGTACTTCGGCTTTAAAACCAAGGAAAAAGAATACGATCAATGCAAATACAGCGCTGCCGATTCCCTCATAGACCGAGGCGCTCAACGGATGAATGTAGCGGGTGGTTATCTTTGGAATAAAACCCCAGATACCCCAGCAGACCATTGTCATGCTTGCCGGAAGAAGCCATTCCTTCATTTTGAATCGTTTCCATTTCTTATCAGAATGAAATAGGGGGGTTTTAGAACAATCCGGTTCCAATTAGCAAGCTTTTTTAGGAAAATTTTATGTAATCGGACGCTGAGACGCCTTACCGTGCCGATTGCAGCCAGATTTGGATTTGGGGGGAATTAAAAAATATTGACAGATGGCGAATTCTTAAACAAACTGTCACTGACTGAGGTGAAAACAGATGGTGGACTTTAGATATTCGAATGTTGAAAAAGAAATGGAAACCTATGGTTTTGATGGTGTCGTCAGAAGCCACTGCCGTATGTGTCACGGTGGTTGCGGCGTCCTGGTTTATACGCGCAACGGTAAAATTGCCAAGATTGCCGGTGACCCGGATTGCCCCATCAATCACGGCACCCTTTGCAGTAAGGGACTGGCCTCCACCCAGCTGGTATATCATCCGGATCGATTGACCTATCCGGTCAGAAGCGTCGGGTCGCGGGGAAACGGCCAATGGGAGCGGATTTCCTGGGATGAAGCCCTGGATTGTATTGCCGAAAAAATCCTGGCGTATAAGGCCGACTTCGGGGCAGAATCAATTGTACTGGGTTACGGAACCGGCAGAGAAAACGAAGCTGTCATTTATCGCTTTGCCAACCTTTTAGGCAGCCCCAACGTTTTGACCGCCGGTCACTTTTGCTATGGCCCGCGAATCGCCACCAGTATTATCACCTGCGGAACCAACCCCATTGTGGATTATGAGAACCACCCGCGATGCATAATGGTCTGGGGAAACAATCTGGTGATCAGTAACCCGGATTGTTACAAAGGAGAGCCTTTTTCGGTCAGTCTGGCAAAAGGTGCCAAACTTATCGCGGTTGATCCGCGTTTGACGCGCATTGCCGCGCGCGCCGATGTGTGGCTGCAGCTCAGACCGGGTACGGATGCCGCGCTTGCTCTGGGCATGCTCAATGTGATTGTGAACGAGGAGCTCTATGACAGGGAATTTGTAAAAGATCACGTATACGGATGGGAACCTTTCGTAGAACGCGTCAACGAATACCCGCTGGAGAAAGTGGAAAAAATAACCTGGGTTGCCGGAGAAAAAATCCGGCAAGCCGCCCGTCTGTTTGCAACTGCAAAACCGGCAGCCGTTCAATGGGGCGTTGCCATCGAGCAGCAGATCAATTGTGCCGACAACGACCGTTTGTTGATGGCTTTGATGGGGATCACCGGAAACATCGATGTGCCCGGGGGGCAGGTCTTGTTTAAGACACCGAGAATCCGCAATGTGGGGTATTTCGGTGCACATCGAATGTTGCCCGATGCCCAGCGTGAAAAGCGACTGGGCGGTGATCGATTTCGCCTGGCCGGCAATTTTGCCATCATCAATCCGAAATGTGTCTGGGATGCCATCCTGGAGGAAAAACCCTATCCGGTGAAAATGCTCTTTTTTATTAGCTCCAATCCTTTGATGACCCGGGCCAACGCAAAAGAGGTTTACCGGGCACTTGAAAAGGTTGATTTCATGGTCGTTTCAGATTTTTTCAGGACGCCGACAGCCGAAATGGCCGACATCGTGCTACCGGCGGCCACCTGGCTTGAGATGGACTACATCGGAGATTACTGGAAGCGGCATGGTTATATTCTTCCCCGACGCAAGGTGGTCCAGGTGGGGGAATGTCGCTCCGATCATGAAATGCTCAATGATCTGGCCCATCGCGTGGGCCAGGGAGACCACTGGTGGGATGACTTTGAGCAGGCCCTTGACTGGATTCTGGAACCCATGGATATCACCTGGCAGGACTTTAAAAAGATGGACTACCTGCGTGGCGAGGTAATCCACCAGAAATATAAATTTAAGGGCTTCAGCACGCCGAGCCGCAAATTCGAGCTGTATGCCACCCTGCTGGAACAATGGGGCTATGACCCCCTTCCGCAATACCGGGAGCCGCCGGAAAGCCCATACAGCACCCCTGAACGCTTCAAAGATTACCCCTATATTCTGATCACCGGCAGAAGATCACCCGGTTTTTTTCATACCGAAAACAGGCAAATTCCCTGGCTGCGCGAGCTGCATCGGGATCCGATTGTTGAAATCCATCCCCGAGCGGCGAATAAGGAGGGCATCACCGAGGGCCAATGGGTTGTGATCGAGTCTCCCCGGGGCAAGATCAGGCAGCGGGCCAAATTATTTGAAGGCATGGATGCGCGGGTTGTTTCTGCCGAACATGGCTGGTGGTTTCCTGAAAAAAAAGGACCCGGATACGGATGGGATGAATCCAACATCAATATCTTAACCGACAATGCATACGATACGTGTGACCCGGCCATGGGTGCCACCAACGTCCGGACGCTGCTTTGCAGAATATATCCAGAACCTGAAGGAGACGGCTCATGATAGTTGAGGCTATCAAAATTGATCACGAAGCCTGCTGGGGATGCAAAACCTGCGAGGTGGCCTGCAAGCAGGAAAATCGTGCAACTGACGGCGTCAAACTTATCGCGGTCCTGGAAAAAGGCCCCGAGATAGTCGCTGGGAAATTAAATTTTGTTTTCCATGTTAATGTATGCCGGCATTGCGATGAGCCCCCCTGCGTTGACGCCTGTCCCGAATCGGCAATAAGCAAGCGATCCGATCGGATCGTGATAATGGATGACGATCTGTGTACCGGTTGCCAGGCATGTATCGAGACCTGCCCTTATGAGGCCATCGACTTTGATCCGCATAAAGGCATTGCTCAAAAATGCAATCTTTGTCACCACCGAATTGAAAACGGTCTGATTCCTGCCTGTGCGGATAATGTCTGCCCGGCCCACTGCATCCATTTTTCATGCATCGATGCGACCTCTTCTTAATTTTATCCTTGCAACAAAATAGCGAGGGCAATAAAGTTATAAAGTTATACCGCTTGTCATAAATACGTTCCGCCTAACATAAAAGGATGGCGGCATAAGCGGTTGTAGCAAAAAAACCTTCCGCAAACAGAACGTTTTTTTGACAACCGCTATAAATTAGCTACCATCGCGGTTTATCCAAATGGCCGATAAAGATCCAAAAGAGGGCTGTCCGGGAATCGATCAAATTTGCGGTGACAATATCAACGCAAAAATCGGCGTGTTGACGCGGCGAGAGGTTGAAGCCCGCATCCTGGCGCCCGTTATTCATGCACTAAGCCGGCAATTCGGGAATGCAAAGGTGCTGAATACTGTCCGTGATACCGTCATTCAAATCGCCGCCAATCAAGGCGTTGAACTGGCCGTGCAAATGGGCGGCAATTCTCTAAAGCACTTTGCCGATTCTCTGCAATATTGGACCCGGGATAACGCCCTTGAAATAGAAGTTGTTGAGCAGGGCGAACAGGAATTTTTTTTCAATGTTACCCGTTGCCGTTATGCAGAATTATACAAAAAATTGGGTTTGCTCGAGCTGGGCGTCATTTTCTCGTGTACGCGTGACGTTGCACTGATTAAGGGCTTTAACCCGAATATCACCCTGAAAAGAACCCAAACGATTATGGAAGGTGCCGCTTATTGTGATTTTCGATACACATTAAAAAAGGAGATTTGACATGTTCAAATGTGCGGTCAAAGGTGTGATTTGCGTAATGATGGTTCTGGGA
>JASFGN010000256.1:0-5480 GCA_050123735.1 Desulfobacterales bacterium
AGGCCAAGCGACGGATCTGGGTGGCCAGCTGGCACATATTGTCCAGAAATTTCCGGTCAAACTGCTGGGAAAATAAAATATCCAGCATGCGCCCGTTGCGCATAAAAAAATCGAGCTTTTTGCTTTTTTCGATTTTATAAAAGTCTTCCCATCCTTTGTAGTTTTGGATCGTGACCTCTTTTGGTTCGTCCATTGCGCGGACCCTTTCTTTTTTGAATCGGTTCCGTTGAATGCGACATTCTCGCTATTCATAAAGGAACGCAACCGGTTTTGCAACACTCTTGATGTCTGTGATTCCGATTATGTCCCATTTTGGATGAATCATCTTATGCAGCCGATGGATCTTTTCGATTTTCAAAAATTCCGATAATCAGCGGCAGCAACAACATGGATGCACCCAGGATAACGATAGCCGCCCATCCGGCGTACATGTAGCCATAGCCACTCAGCGTAATGCCGACGGTACCGCCGCTATAATAAAAAAGGACATACAAAGAGTTGGCGCGACCGCGGCTTTCGCTCAACTTGCGATTAAGGGCACCGGCAGCAGCGGAATGAACCATAAAAAAGCCGCCGCAGATGCCTGCCAGGCCGGCGACAATTGCTGCCAATGACGTTATCAGGGTACACCCGAGGAAAAACCCGAATATTAAAGAGCCCCACGCCATCGTGGCGCCATTGCCGATTTTGTTGGAAAGCTTGCCGCTCAGGGGCGCTATGATGATTCCGATGATATATGCGAGATACAACAGGGTGATGATGCGGGTGTTGGCATTAAAAGGGGGGCCGGAGAGGTAAAAAGGGAGGTAATTGAAAGTTGACGAAAATACGAAAAAGGCGCTGAAGGATACAAGATATATGCGTAACAGATCAGGGCGAGACAGCAACTGAATAAATCCCACCTCCTTTTGCTCGGCTTTCTTTGCCGTCTCGGCGGGCAAACCGGCTGCGGCTGCCACCACCGCTATGAGTATAAGAATGGATGCGCTCACGAAGGCATAGCGCCAGTGCAGCGGCGGATGAATCCATCCGCCCAGCAGGCGGCCGCTGAGACCACCGACGACCGTTGCGGCCACATAGGCGCCCAGGGCAACGTTCAGGCGCTCGGCAGGCAGATGTTTAGCCAGATAGGCCGCCAGACATGTTGTCAGCCCGGGAATAAACAGTCCCTGAAAAAACCGGGCGCCGGTCAGAATCCAAAAACTTTTGGTAGCGGCACAAACAAGCCCGGCAAGCGCGATGGCGCACCCGCCGGTTAGAATAATCGGTTTGATGGGATAGCGGTCGGCCAGTCTGCCGAACGGCAGGTTAGAAAGTGCAATGCCCAGAATGACGGCTGATACGGAAAAAGAAGCCGTCGATTCATTGATGCCAAACTCGACCGAAAGGACCGGCAGCACCGGTTGGGTAATATAAATATTGGTGAATGCTGCCGTCACGAGGGTAAAAACCAATGCCTGCAGCGCTAAAAAATGGCCGTCTCGCATCGAATAAAAGCCCGTTCTGTTCTTTCCCTTAGAAATTTTACGTACAACATCGAGGTGGAATCGCTGTTGTTTTTTGTGTAATCGTCGTCGATCCGCTTATCGGAATGTCGCGGTTAACCTAACAGACCCGGCCCGGGCTTTACAACCCCGGATTTACTATTTTACGGCCCAATAAATTTATTTTATTGCTACCGCAGGCGATTTTATTTATCACTGAAAACTTGCAATCAATCGAAAACAACCAACACGGTCCATTCAATCGCTTGTAATCCATATAAACATATCCGGCGGATGGCAGCGTGAAGATCGCAAGCAATCTGAAAAAAGAGCATCCCTTTGTCAGGTCGCCGCATAAGACCCTGTTGTCTATGTCTGTGCCGGTGCTGCTGTCACTGGTGGCGGAGCCTCTGACGGGCCTGGTGGATACGGCTTTTGTCGCGCGCCTGGGTGCAGAGTCCCTGGCTGCGCTGGGCGCCGGCACAGTCGCGCTTTCGTGTATTTTCTGGGCCTTCAATTTTTTAGGCATCGGGACCCAAACGGAAGTTGCCCAGGCGCATGGCCGGGAGGAATCAAAACGGACGGCTGAAATCGGAGGTCTTGCCATTGCCTTAAGCGCGGGCATCGGTGTGCTGATGATGCTCGGCTGCCTGCCGCTGGTACCTTACATATCTTCTGTAATGGGCGCCAGGGGTGCCGTGCATGAATTTGCTTCCCAATACATACAGGTGCGTCTGTTCGGGGCCCCGGCGGTTCTGGTCAGTCTGGCAGTCTTCGGCATTCTCAGGGGGTTGCAGGATATGCGCACCCCATTCTGGGTGGCTGTCAGCATTAACCTGTTAAACATTATGCTAGATCCGCTGCTCATTTTTGGCTACGGGCCGTTTCCGCGTCTGGGTGTTTTCGGTGCAGGACTGGCCAGTGTCATCAGTCAGTGGGTGGGCGCCCTCTGGGCAACGATGGTGGTTTTGCGCCGTCTGGGATTTCCAAATCGCCTCCGGATGAGTGATATCGTAAAACTGTTTCAGATCGGGCGTGACCTGTTTGTGCGCACCGGTCTGCTGACGGCATTTTTTATTTTTACCACCCGGGCGGCCACCCGCATCGGAGCGGATGCCGGGGCGGCACATCAGGCGATCCGGCAGGTGTGGGTGTTTACCGCACTTTTTCTGGATGCCTTTGCCATTACCGGGCAAAGTCTGATCGGTTATTTTTTGGGTCCCGGCCGTCTGGAGCAGGCGCGCCGTGCGGCCCGGCTGGTTTGTGGTTGGAGTCTGGCCACCGGCATTTTTTTGAGTGCCGGCATGTTGCTGGGGCAGGGTTGGGCTGTGCGGCTGTTGCTGCCACCGTCGGCGACAAAAATCTTTTTTCCGGCCTGGCTGGTGGCGGTTATGAGTCAGCCCATCAACGCCCTGGCGTTTGCCACCGATGGCATCCACTGGGGAACCGGTGATTTCCGTTTTTTACGCAACGTCATGATTGCGGCAACGACCTTCGGCGCGGCCGCGATTTACCTGCTCGATGAAACGGCAACCGGCGCCCTGACCTGGATCTGGCTGATTACCGCGTTGTGGATTACCCTTCGGGCGGCATTCGGGGTGATGCGGGTATGGCCGGGTATCGGTCAAAGCCCCTTAAAAAAAGTGACTAAAGTGGACTAAAATATGGCATGACTAAAGTCAATGTGTCGCTATGCGCCATCTTTTTTAAGTCTAATCGATAGAACTCTTTAATTTTAGGCACTTTAGATCACTTCTCACTTTAGTCACTCATTCAATAAGGAGGGTTTTTGTGCGAATATACACCGCCTGCTACCGGTCTGCAATCGGGCCTTTTGAAATTGTCGGTAACGACAGGGGCATTTTGACGATCACATTTAACAAAGAGCCATTAAAGACTTACCGCAAGCTGCCGGCCTGCATGACAGAATGTCTGCGGCAGCTGGATGAATATTTCAAAGGCCGGCGCCGCAAATTCAAGCTGCCGCTACTTCTGGAAGGAACCGATTTTCAAAAAGCCGTCTGGCGGCAGCTGAAAAAAATTCCCTTTGGTCAGACCGCTTCGTATGGGGATGTGGCCCGTGCCATCGGCCGCCCCGGAGCCTTTCGAGCCGTGGGCAACGCCAACAATAAAAACCCGATCCCCTTGATTATTCCCTGTCACCGCGTGATCGGCAGCGACGGCAAACTGGTCGGATTCGGCGGCGGCATCTGGCGCAAACAGTGGCTGCTGGATCATGAAAAAAGGATAGGTTAAACCCACTGAAATAATAATGGCTGACGTTTATTGCTGCTATTGCTGACAATATTTGACATATTCCCTTCCGTCCAGTTTCCCGCAAAGTTCTATCCCATTGTAATTAAATGATAAAATTGTGTCTCAAAGTTGATGGTATAATTTTTGCTGTCAACTGGGGTAAGTTTTTCTTCCGGGGGGATATTATGTATAAGAACAGACTTCTGGGTATCGGTCTGACATTTCTGATAATTGCCTTTATTTTTGTTCAACCTGCCTACGTGGGTCCGGGCAGCAAAATCGCCAAGGCCTTCCTGTCCTCATTCTGGGGCCTGCTGTTTTCAATCGGTTTTACCTTCACCTGCTTGCCCCTGTCCATCTACCGGTATATGATCGGCCAAAGGCAGGAGCAGCAGTTTCTAAAAAATCTGCGCAATTAAAAAAAAATTAAAAAAGTTGTTGACAAAATATTTGGTTGTTTTATATTTCGACATATGCCGAATAATGAAAACAAATTTAAACGCTATGCCGCCATTTTCAAGGCGCTGTCCAACCCCAACCGGCTAAAAATTTTCTTTAGTCTGGCCACCTGCTGTCAACCGGGCACCATCGGTTTATATGATCCCGACAGTACCGCCTGTGTGGGCGATATCGGCAAGGATCTGGATATCGTTCCTTCCACTGTTTCTCATCATATCAAAGAGTTGCGCCAGGTGGGGTTGATTAAAACCCGGCGCCGGGGGCAGAACATCGAGTGCTGGGTGGATCCTGAGATTTTGGAGGAACTGAAGTATTTTTTTTCTTTTTAGCGGGCCGAGATTTTTTTTGGCTAATTATTTCGATACTTGTCGAACAATAAAATAATGAAAGGATACAGAAATGCAAACGAAAAATTCAGATAGGATTCGCCAGGCAGTCAGAAGCCGATACGGTCAAATCGCCAGACAGAAGACATCCGGCTGCGGCTGCAGCGCACTTCCATCCTGCTGTGGTGCGGAACCGGTGTCCATCGAAAAAATGTCACAGGCTTTCGGCTATACGCAAGAGCAGCTGGACAGCGCTCCTGAAGACGCCAACATGGGGTTGGGCTGCGGCAATCCCCAGGCAATTGCTTCCCTGAAGGAAGGCGAGACGGTTCTTGACCTGGGCAGTGGCGGCGGTTTTGATTGCTTTCTGGCGGCCAAGTCAGTGGGCGAATGCGGCCGCGTTATCGGTGTTGACATGACTGCCGATATGGTCAGCAAAGCCCGCCAGAATGCTGCCAGGCTGGGCGCTGACAACGTCGAGTTTCGGCTGGGGGAAATCGAGCACCTGCCGGTGGCCGATGCCAGTGTCGACGTGATTATCTCCAACTGCGTGATCAATCTTTCCCCCGAGAAAATCGACGTCTTTCGGGAAGCGATGCGGGTGCTCAAACCCGGCGGCCGCCTGGCGATTCTGGATGTGGTGGCCCTGCAGGGCCTGCCGGCTGAAATCAAAAACGATCTGGCGCTGATATCCGGCTGTGTCGGGGGCACCGAAAAAATTGAAGTTATCGAATCGATGCTCGCCGAAGCCGGATTTGAGAAAATCAGGATACAGCCCATAGTTGAAAGCCGTGACAGTATCCGGGAGTGGTTTCCGGGAAGAAACCTAGAAGACTATGTGACCTCGGCCACAATTGAAGCGCGGAAACCGCTTTAAGCCTCTCGCAAAGGCGCACAGGCGCAAAGAAGTTAATTAATAGCTGGAGTGATGGAGTAATGCATATTTTAGATTTTG
>JASFGN010000257.1:0-5471 GCA_050123735.1 Desulfobacterales bacterium
GTCGCCATACTGTTTTTCCATGTCGTAATAATCGGCGGCCTTGGTAATATACAAAAACGAGTTGGCATCAAAACGATCCACAAATTTTTTGCCTTGATACCGCAGGTAACTTTCTACCTGAAAATCGGCATCGAAATTAAATGAAAAATCACTTTTATCCTGCAGCCGGCGGCCGAATTTTAATCGCATGGATTCGTCCGACAAATAGGTGATGTGGCCGATCATGCGAGCCACTGCCAATCCGAGGTTGGGTTTAGGACCATAGTAGTAGTTTCCGTTATTCCATGCCGGATCGGCCATGATCGCCTGGCGGGCGACTTCATTAAAGGCGATGGTCAGCGCCGAGTGTTTGGTAGTGGTGGCCAGCGGGATGGCGGACTTTACCATTTGCGGGTATCGCAGGGTCCACTCCAGCACCTGCATTCCGCCGATCGAGCCGCCCACCACGCATAAGATCTGTTTAGCACCCAGATAATCCATGAGCTCTTTTTGAGACCGCACCATGTCGCCGATGGTGACCACCGGAAAATCCAAGGCATAGGGCTGGACGGTTTTGGGGTTGGTACTGCAGGGCCCGGTAGACCCCATGCAGCTGCCGATGATATTGGAGCAGACAACAAAATATTTGTCCGTATCGATCCCTTTGCCGGGGCCGACCATAATGTCCCACCAACCGGGTTTTTCATCATTTTTGCTGTAGTAGCCGGCAGCATGGGAATCACCCGAAAGGGCATGTAAAATCAATATCGCATTTGATTTGTCGGCGTTGAGGGTCCCGTAAGTTTCATAGGCAATGGTTACCGGTCCGAGCCTGGCGCCGTTTTCCAGAACCATTTCATCGGGCGGTTCGGCAAAAGTGAAGAGTTTTTTCTCCACAATACCGACCGAAACCCCCTGTTTATCGTGTTCTATGTATTCACTCATAACTCACAACGACTTGTGATAATTAAAAAAATAGCCCGCTCCCTGATATGCCTGTTGTGGCAACCCCAAGAGAAGCCGGCTGATTTTTTTACTTGATTTTTTAAACCAGGGCAAGAGAAATCAGGTTTGAGCGAAGGCCTGGTCTAAATCCTCTTTAATGTCGTCGATGTTCTCAAGACCGATGGACAGGCGCACCAGATCCGGCGTCAACCCACCGGCTCTTTGCTGTTTTTCGCTCAACTGCGAATGCGTCGTACTGGCAGGGTGAATGACAAGGCTTTTGGCATCGCCCACGTTGGCCAGGTGCGAAAACAGTTTCAAGCTGTCTACAAATTTTCGGCCGGCATCCAGACCCCCTTTTATCCCGAAGACGACCATGCCGCCAAAACCATTTTGAAGATACCGGCTGGCAACCGGGTATGCTGGATCGTCCGGTAATCCGGGATAACGCACCCAATCAACATTTGAATGCGCCTTTAAAAAGCGGGCCACTTCGGCTGCATTTTCACAATGCCGCTGCATGCGCAACGGTAGCGTTTCCAGTCCCTGCAAAAATATCCAGGCGTTGTCAGGGGCGATACAGGCGCCCAGGTTGCGCAGGGGAACCAGTCGCATGCGAAGGATAAATGCGAGTGGATTCATGTCGCCCAGGTCGTGTGCATAGCGAATGTCGTGGTAACTGGGGTCCGGTTCATTATATAATTTGAATTTTGGATCTTGCCAGTCAAATTTTCCCGAATCCACCACAATACCGCCAATACCGGTGCCGTGCCCGCCCATCCATTTGGTCAGGGAATTGACGACAATGTCGGCACCGTAATCGATGCTTTTGAGCAAATAAGGCGTTGTAAAGGTGGCATCGACAATCAGCGGCAGATGATGACGATGCGCGATATCTGCGATCGCACCGATGTCGGTAAAATCCAATACCGGATTGCCGATGGTTTCGATAAAGACAGCCCGGGTTTTTTCGGTGATGGCCCGATCAATGCTTTCCGGATTCGTGGCGTCGGCAAAATGGGTGCGAATGCCAAATTGAGGCAAAATACAATCAAACATGGTGTAGGTACCACCGTAAAGGTTGCTGGCGGACACGATTTCATCACCGGCCTCACAGATATTGATAATTGCATAATAAACCGCTGATGTCCCCGAAGACAGCGCCAGGGCCGCTGCGCCGCCCTCCAGGGCGGCAATTCGTTGTTCGAGAACATCCTGGGTCGGATTCATGATGCGGGTATAAATATTGCCCATCTCTTTGAGCGCAAAAAGATCGGCGGCATGCTGGCTGCTTTTGAATACATAGGAAGAAGTGCGGTGCAGCGGCACGCCTCTGGCAGTGGTGGTGGGGTCCGGCTGTTGTCCGGCGTGAAGGCACAGCGTTTCGAATCTATATTTCGTGCTCATTTTCAAAATCCTGTGTCGACTTAAGGTCGAATCATGTGTTCGGCACTATCCGGCAGCACGGTAATTCAGCGCTGTAAAGACGCGTTAGCGCTTAGGGGAATCCATCTAATCAACCAGCGGTTCAAACACTTCGCAGGATTTACAGATCTTCATTTTTTCCTTCCAGTCTTTCTGAACCTTTCCGTCACAAATTGTGCCGTTAATGAACCAGCAAAGCTCACCGGCGCCGAACTCCCAGGCCGGGCACTTGACCTTAAGCTCCGGGCTGCATTTTTTAATCTGCCAGCATGCTTTCGTCTTGCCCTTTTTGGTATTTTGCTTAACCGCTAAAAAATACAACTGACGTTCAACAGCCGTCGGCACTCTACGCCAACCCTGCTCATAGCTGTGCACCGCCTTGAGCGATATGCCCAGCAGCTGGGCCATTTGGGCCTGGGTTTTGTTTAATTTTTTCCTAAATTTCCTAAATTCCAATTTGTCCATAATATCAGTCCTCGGTTCCGATTCAGTGATGATATCCGCAACACCAAACGATTACCCGAATCTTGCATGTTAAATGTATGCAGAACTCAGGTTTTAACTTGATACAATGTGGCAGTTGTGTCAACAAAAAAAGATGCCGGAACATTTCATAGCGCCGCGCAGATGATACCCCCGCCCAATACGGCATCTCCCCTGTAGATAACCGCCGATTGCCCGGGTGTCACCGACATCTGTGGGGTTTTAAACAGGATTCTGGTTTTATTGGCTTCGGTCGGGTAAACCGTGGCGTCAGCTGCCTTGTGTCGCAGGCGAATCTTCACCTGAACGTCGTCTATCGGTTGATCGATGCGATCGACACCCATGAGATTTAAGTCCATGGCCACCAGGCCCCTGGAACGGTTCTCCTGGTTGCTGACAATAATGCGATTTTGAGCGGCATCGATGCGATGGACATACAGCGCGTGCCGGGAGGCAATACCAAGGCCGCGGCGCTGGCCAATGGTATAATGTATGATCCCGCGATGCTTTCCAAGGACGCGGCCGTCTTCATTAACAATGTCGCCGGTTTTAATATCTTTTTGATCAAAAAGAATGGAATAATCCCCGCCGTCAATGAAATCCTGGCTTTCTTCGCGATCTGCCGTCTGAAGCCCCAATGAGCGCGCCATGTCGCGGACCTGCTGCTTGTTATAATCCCCCAGCGGCAGGAGCGTGCGGGCCAGTTGCTGCTGTGTAAGGCCGTAAAGAAAATAGGTTTGATCTTTGGCGCTGTCGACAGCCCGCTTCAACAAAAACCGTCCGCTGATATTTTCGATGCGGGCATAATGGCCGGTGGCAAAATAATCAAATTTCAAACCAGCTTGCCGGGCTTTTTCCAGCAGAAAACCGAACTTGAGTTTTTGGTTGCACACCACACAGGGATTTGGCGTTTTACCCTCCAGGTATTCGTTTCTGAAATACTGGATGACATGCTTCTGGTATTCTTGACGCAGATCGATGGTGTGAAACGGTATCTCGAGTTTCTGACAGATAGCGGCGGCAGATTCAACATCTTCTTTTTCGCCGGGACCAAAACAGGCATGCCGGGCCGAGCGATCAACACCCAGCGTTTCATCATAAATTTCCATGGTGAGACCGCAAACGGTATAATCTTGCTTTTTCAATAAAGCCGCCGCAACCGATGAATCCACGCCACCGCTCAGTCCCACCGCCACTTTTGGTTTCAGTTTTTTCATTTTATACTTATTTTGATACGGGCCATTTTATGATTAACCTTCAAGACCAACAAAATTCTAAATCCGAAATACGAAATCCGAAATGGTTCGACTCGCTCACCACCCTGAGCCAGGTCGAAGGGCAAATCAAAATATCAAATGATCTAAATTCAAAAGTTTTGATCATTTGGATTTAAGATTTTGGAAATTGTTTCGAGTTTCGAAATTCGTGCTTCGGATTTATTGATCTAAAATAATATAGAAGCGATTTTGATACCCGCAGTTTAAGCACAATAGAAAACGCCTACTTTTTCCGCAGGGCGGCATTGAGCGAGCCGCTTTTGAAACCGTCCAGATCCATGGTAACATACAAAAATCCCAGTTCATGCAGCTTCTCGCTGATGGATATGCGATGCTGCAAGGCCAGGTTAAAATCCTCCGGTAAGATTTCGATTCTGGCAGTATCACCATGATGCCGCACGCGTAACATCCGAAAGCCCATTTCGCTTAAAAAATCTTCTGCCGTCTCAACCTGTTTGAGCTTTTCCATATTGACCTCCTGACCGTACGCAATCCGGCTGGCCAAACACGGCATGGCCGGTTTGTCGGCCACCTCGAGGCCCAAAACGTCGCAAATGCGTCGAATTCGGCTCTTATCTATTTTTAATTCGACATACGGTGCCAAAATGCCGGACTCGTTTGCGGCCTGTATGCCCGGTCGGTAATCCCCCAGATCATCCAGGTTGACGCCATAAAATACCGGCCAGGACAGGTTGCTGAGGGGATTACCGGGTTGCCGGCGCAATTCTTCGATTCTTTCAAAAAGCACTTTTTTGCAATGATAGCAGCGGTCTCCCTGATTGGCCCCGTAAAACGGATTTTGCATTTCCTGTGTTTCAATAATGTAAAGCGGAATGTCACGATCATTGGCAAAGCCCAGGGCATGCCGGTATTCCCGTCGCGCCAGCGACGGGCTGTCTGCCAGGACAGCCAGCATATTTTTGCTTAACGCGATGCGCGCGACATATGCCAGCAGGGCGCTGTCCACCCCCCCGCTATAGGCGATGATGGCGCCTTCAAATCCGGCAAAATAGTCTTTTAGTTTTGTCAGCAGGTTTTCGGGAGACATTTTTTTCTGAAGTTAAGCGTATGCATAGCCACAAAGACAACAAGATCACAAAGAGATCGGGTATTTTTATTTTAATTTTTACTTCGTGTGCTTTGTGCCTTTGTGGTGCTAATTTTTTCCGCCTTTCCAAAAATGGAGACACAAAATTTAAATTTTGATACATTGTGGCAGTTTAGTCAATAAAAAAGAAAGTTTACTGCTTGCGTGAATAAATCAGTTGAAAGAAAACTTGCTTTAACTGTTGACGATTCTCTCAGGATTACGATTTGGCTGCACCTTAATGACTTGATTTTTACCTGTAAACTTGAAATGCT
>JASFGN010000258.1:0-5458 GCA_050123735.1 Desulfobacterales bacterium
GCAAGCTGCTAAAGCATTTGGGAGCGGAGCTGGTTTTGACACCCGGCGCCGACGGCATGCCCGGATCCATCGAGAAGGCGCATGAGATTCTGGCGTCTGAAAAGGATTCGTTTATGCCCAATCAGTTTAAAAATCCGGCCAATCCCCGAATTCATCGCGAAACAACCGCAGAGGAAATCTGGCAGGATACCGAAGGCCAGGTGGACATTTTTGTAGCGGGTGTCGGCACCGGCGGTACCATCACCGGCGTATCGCAGGTCATCAAACAGCGCAAACCGTCTTTCAAAGCCATTGCGGTGGAGCCCGCTGATTCTCCGGTGCTTTCCGGCGGCCAAAAGGGACCTCACAAGATCCAGGGAATCGGCGCCGGCTTTGTGCCGGATGTCCTGGACCGGTCGCTGCTGGATGACGTGGTGACCGTTTCCAACGACGATGCTTTTGAAACATCGCGTCAGTTGGCCAAAATGGAAGGTATTGCCTGCGGTATTTCGTCCGGAGCGGCGGTGAAGGCGGCCCTCGAGGTGGCCAAGCGTCCTGAATCCGGCGGCAAGACCATTGTCGTGATCATTCCCAGTCTGGCGGAACGGTATATCAGCACGCCTTTATTCGAAGGTGAATAGATATAGCTATTAAAGCAAGTGAACTAAAGTGAACTAAAGTTGGAAGTGCCTAAAGTTAAAACGCTATGTTTGAAATAGAATTAATAGCTCTAAAAGTAGCGTGAAGACTAAGAGGCGTAGATAGAGCACTTTTGAACCGCCATGGCAGCTTCCATCAAGGCTTCGGCAAAGGTCGGGTGGCCATGGACGGTACGGGCGATATCTTCCGAGCTGCCCGCAAAAGCCATCGCCAGCACACCTTCGGCAATTATGTCCGCCGCCCGGGGTCCGATGATGTGCACGCCTAAGATCCGATCGGTTTTTTCATGCGCCAGGACCTTGACAAACCCCTCCGTCTCACCCATACAGCGAGCCCTTCCGGCACCGGTAAACGGATATGTGCCTGCGCAATAGGGGATATTGCGCTCCTTGACCTGTTCTTCGGTCAGCCCCACACTGGCCACTTCGGGCCAGGTGTAAATGATTGCCGGGATGGCATCGTAGTTGACCTCGCCGGGACGCCCGGCAATGATCTCGGCCACCGCAATGCCTTCGGCCGAGGCCTTGTGAGCCAGCATCGGGCCGGGGATCAGATCGCCGATAGCATAAATTGAAGGAATATTGGTGCGATAGGCATGATCCACCTTCACACGCCCTGTTTCCGAGTCGGTTTCCACACCCACCTGTTCCAGTCCCAGACCGCCGGTTAGAGGTCGCCGTCCGACGCTGACCAGCAACTTATCACAGGTGACCGTTTCCTTGTTACCCTTGGTTTCCAGTTCGACCTCAATGTTTTTGGCCATCTTTTTGGCGCGGGTGACCTTCGAATTCATATGGAATTTAAATCCCTGGCGCTTGAGAACCCGCTGCAGTTTACGGCCCACCTGACCGTCTGTACCGGTCGCGATTTTCGGCAGCATTTCAAACACACTGACCTTGGCGCCCAGCCGCAGCCAGACCGAACCCAGTTCCAGGCCGATATAACCGCCGCCCACGATGCCCAGGTGATCGGGGACGGAATCTAATTTTAAAGCGTCGGTGGAGCTGATGATCCGGCGGCCGTCAAAGGGCAGATCGGGTAAAGGGATGCTTTCACTGCCGGTGGCCAGAATAATGGCCTTGGCGGACAAGGTGGTGGGTTGCTTTTTTGGGGACGTGCTCGAATCCAATGTGACCGAGACCTGATCGGCTGCGGCCAGTTTTGCCGTGCCCTGAATAATTTCCACTTTATGGCCTTCGAGCAGCCTTTTGACATTTTCGGTCAGATCCTGAACCACTTTTTCTTTGCGGGCCATCATCACCGCCAGATCCAGGCTGATACGGCCGGTTTTGATACCGTGATCGGCAAACTGGTTTTTGGCGAGCTGGAAGTATTCGCTCGAGTCCAGCAGGGCTTTGCTGGGGATGCAGCCCACATTCAGACAAACACCCCCCAGGCGAGGTGCTTTTTCGATACAGGCAACCTTTAAACCCAGCTGGGCGGCACGTACAGCAGCCACGTAACCACCGGGCCCACTGCCGATAATGATTACATCGTAGGTACTGTTTTCAGCCATAACTAAATCTCCATCATCATGCGTTCCGGGTTCTCGATACATTCTTTGATGCGCTTGAGAAAGGTGACGGCTTCACGCCCGTCAATGATGCGGTGATCGTAACTGAGCGCTACATACATCATCGGTCGGATTACGATCTGCTCGTCAATCGCCACGGGCCGCCGATCGATACGGTGCATCCCCAGAATGCCGCTCTGGGGCATATTGAGTATCGGTGTGCTCAGCAGCGAACCGAATACACCGCCATTGCTGATGGTAAACGTTCCGCCTTCTAAATCCGATAGCTCCAGTCGATTTTCTTTGATTTTATTGACGAAATCGATAATGGCCTGTTCCAGTTCGGCAAAACTGAGTTGATCGGCATGACGGATGACCGGAACCACCAAGCCTTTTTCGGATCCGATGGCAACACCGATATGATAATAATGATGGTAGACGATGTCTTTATGATCGATATAGGCGTTGACTTCAGGAAATTCCTTGAGGGCCTCCACACAGGCTTTAATAAAAAATGACATCATACCCAGCGAGATAGCGTATTTTTTCTTAAAGGCGTCTTTGTACTCGGAGCGCAACGCCATGACCCGGGTCATATCGATATCGTTAAAGGTGGTGAGCATGGCCGTATTTTGCTTGGCATTGAGCAGATGAGAAGCAATGCGCTGGCGGATCGGGCTCATCGGTTTGCGCGTGATTCTTTCCTCGCCGGTCTTTGGCGTCTCAGCCGACGGTTGTGGCGGTGGCTGGGCGGCTTTTTGCAGCGGTTGATCGCCTGAGTCCGGCGCCGGTGGTAGCGATCCTTCCAGGAACAAAATAACGTCTCCTTTGGTGATGCGCCCGGCAGGGCCGCTTCCGGTAATCTGGGCCGGATCCAGGTTTTTTTCAGCAACCAAGCGGCGGACCGAAGGTGCCAGGCGATCCATATCCCGCAGCGGTTTCGACGGTGTCGCTTCAGGTTGCGAAGGTAGCGGTTGTGCAACCGTTGGTGCGGGTGGCTCCGGGGCCGGCTCCTCAGGTTCCTGGGGTTTTGCGGCGGATGGTTGTTTTTCCTTTTTTTCGGGCGCTGCGGCTGCTGGCGGCGGCTCGGCCGCTTTCGCCGCCGCTGCATCAATGGTGCCGACCACCGCACCAATGTCCACCGTCTCGCCCTCCTGAACCTTGATTGTCAGTACGCCCGTTGCTTCGGAAACAACCTCTAAAGTGACTTTATCGGTTTCGATCACAAAAAGCGGTTCGTCTTTTCTTACCGTATCGCCGTCCTTTTTAAACCACTGGGCCAGTAACGCTTCCGTAACCGATTCGCCCACGCTGGGCACCTTTACTTCAACGATCATCTTGTCTCTCGCTCTCTCATTAGCAAATTATCAAATAACCCGACACCATGATAATATCAATCAGCTACTGGCTGCTGGCTACTGGCAACTGGATGCCAGAGGGCCAGCCTGCGACGAGCTACATTCGGCCTGAGCTCATGTCGAAGGCAGCCGAGTCGGAGCAAGAAGCCAGCGGCCAATTTTTACCCGGTGGCGGCCTTGCCCTTAGCTTTACGGATTGCCGGCGGTCCCAGGGCCTGGGCGATGATTGCCTGCTGGTCCAATTTCGCCAGGCCCGGAAAGCCGGAAGCCGGGCTGGCAGATGCTTTTCTGCCGATATAATTAAACGATTTTTGGGCAGTGGCTTTTAGGCGCGGCTGCACAAATTGCCAACCGCCCATATTTTGCGGCTCTTCCTGGACCCAAAACCATTTTTTAGTTTGATGGTATTTTTGGAAAATCTTTTTGAGCTGTGATTCTGGAAACGGATAGAATTGCTCGAGCCGCACGATGGCAATATCTGTTTTTTCCAATTCGTTGCGGTTCTGAAATAGCTCATAAAATATTTTTCCGCTGCAGACCAAAACGGTCGTTGCCTGTTTGGCGCCGTCAGGATCATCCAATACGGGCTGAAAATGGCCGGCAGACAGATCCTCAAGGGTCGATACCGCCAGCGGGTGGCGTAAGAGGCTTTTGGGCGTCATCACCACATGAGGCTTGCGAAACCGAGCTTTGACCTGGCGCCGCAACAAATGGAAATATTGGGCCGGTGTGGTCGGGTTGCTAACCTGGATGTTGTCTCCGGCGCAAAGTTGTAAAAATCGCTCAAGCCGTGCACTTGAATGTTCGGGGCCCATGCCTTCATACCCGTGGGGCAGTAACAACGCCAGACCGCTGAGCCGCTGCCACTTGGTTTCCCCGCTGGCAATAAACAGATCGATGACGGACTGGGCGTTGTTAACAAAGTCTCCAAACTGTGCTTCCCACATTACCAGACATTCGGGACTGGCGATTGAATAGCCGTACTCGAAGCCCAGCACGCCGGCTTCAGACAAAAGGCTGTCGTAGACATCAAACCGGGCCTGATCGGCACCGATCGAATTTAAAGGGATGTGGCGTCTTTCATTCTGGATATCGATCAAGGTGCTGTGACGCTGACTGAAAGTGCCGCGGCCGCTGTCCTGGCCACTCAATCGAACGCGAATGCCTTCATTTAAAAGGGATGCGAACGCCAGCGATTCAGCATTGGCCCAATCGATATCCTGGCCCTGCTCAACTGATTGCAGGCGTTTTTTCAATAAGCGCTGCAATTTCGGGTTCAGGCTAAATTGGTCCGGAACTGCATTTAATTTTTGGGCGAGAGATTTCAGGACGTCTTTATCGACTCCGGTGGGCACCGCTTCCGGGGTATAGGTGGCGCTGATGCGATCCCATTGCTCATAGAAGCGGGATTCGGGAAATGGGCATTCGCTGCCGTGAACGGTGGCATAAGCCTGGTCCAATTGACTGTTGATTTCCGCCGTCAGATTGTCGAGATCATCCTGACCGACAATGCCTTCAGTCATCAGCTGATCGGCATATAGCTGATGCAAAGAAGACCGTTGGCGGATACGCTCATACATTCCCGGTTGGGTAAAGTAGGGTTCATCGCCTTCATTATGCCCGTAACGGCGGTAGCAGACCAGATCAATGACGACATCTTTGCCAAATTCGCGCCGGTAATCAGCCGCCAGCTGCATGACGTGCACAACGGCCTCGGGATTTTCGCCGTGTACATGAAAGATGGGCACCATCAGCATTTTGGCGATGTCAGTGGAATAGCGCGTGGAGCGTGCATTTTCCGGAAGGGTGGTATAACCAATTTGATTGTTGATGATGATGTGAATTGTGCCGCCGGTTTTATATCCTTCCAGCTGGGACATATTCAGGGTTTCAGCAACAATACCCTGACCTGCGAAAGCGGCATCGCCGTGCATGAGCAGCGGCATCA
>JASFGN010000259.1:0-5447 GCA_050123735.1 Desulfobacterales bacterium
CAAGATCTATGCCGGCTAATCCGCTTTGAACGCAACCATTGCCATGGGAAGGTTATTTGGAGGTGGCCCCTGTTAAGGTCTTGTCCGCCAGGTCTGCTGCAGCAACGTTGCGAGCTGCGGTTGTCTCGACGATCAAGGTATTGTTTTCAAAAATGGCACCGTAAAAGTTAACTATTTTTCATTTCCTGGCGGCAGGCGTCGATTTCTTTGATGACCTGATCGGCAGTCTGATGCCGCTTGCTGACGCCTTTACGCAACAATTTATCAATCAGCTTCACACAGCATTTCGGCGTCCGGGGCGCTACCTGTGACAGGGGGGCATAATTGCTGATGGTGATGGCATACATCAGGGCCGTAATATTGTCAGCGTTGAAGGGTTTTTCGGCGCTGAGCATTTCGTATAAAACAACGCCGAGTGAAAACAGATCAGAGCGGCCGTCTACCTTTTTTCCGGCCACCTGCTCAGGCGACATATAGTTGGGAGTGCCGATAATAATACCGGTTTCAGTCTTGGTTGACGAGCTCATGACCCGAGCGATGCCAAAATCGGCCACTTTGATTTGATCATTTTCCAGCACGATGATGTTGGCCGGTTTAATATCCCGATGGACAACACCCTGCTGATGGGCATAAGCAAGTGCCTCTGCCACCGAAAGCCCTATAGCGAGAACCCGTTCGACCGGCAGCAGATTGTCTTTTTTGCAGAAATGGGACAGTTCTCTGCCTTTTAACAACTCCATGGCAATATAGGCCATATCATGATCTTCGCCGACATCATAAACGGTGACGATGTTCGGGTGTGATAGTTTCCCGGCGGCCTCGGCTTCCCGGAAAAATTGATCTTTAACCTCATTGAGCTGCTGGGTGTCGACGTCGGCATAATTGAGTGTTTTGATCGCCACCTCACGATTGATGCTCGGATCATTGCCCAGGTAAACTGTTCCCATGGCGCCATGACCCAGCTCTTTGATAATTTCATACCGACCCAGGGTAGGCTTGGTGGTGGCGTCGGCCCACAGAAGGCCGGCATCCTTTTTATTCTGACCGACGGGCATGGCCAGCGTCTGTTCAAATTGTTTCAAATGCTTTATTCTGCGCTTGATGTCTTTAAACGCGCCGGCCTTTAAAATATGGTTGTAAACCGCCAGGGCTTTATTGAACATTCTTTTGCGCTCGAAATCCAAACCCAGGTTGTAAAGCAACGCTTTTACCGATTTGTCGGCAATCGGACACTTCAAAAATTTTTCAAAGGCCATATCCAGCATGCCCTGGCCCTGTAAAGATAGTCCCAGCGACTTGTTTAATTCAACGCTTTCATCTTTTTTGGCATCGGATATGCGCAGCCGACCCGTGAGCATAAAGCCAAGGACGGCAAACAGCGTTGGTGTCATGCTGCGTAGCCATTGTCCCTGGGTCACCAACAACAATACGGCAACGCCCAGCCAGGTGGCCAGAAAAATACCGAAGATGAGCATCCCGATTCGCGGCGGTACCTTGGGGATGACAACCAGCAAAAAAAAGCCAAAATATAAAAGGACTGAGATTTCCAGAGCCGCAAACCATGGAGGTCTTGAAATATGTCTGCGGTTGATCATGTTTTCGACCGCACAGGCGGTTATTTCCAAGCTCGAGGCTTCTTCGCCCTGAGGCGATATTTGATAAAGGGGGCTGAATGCATCTGCGGACAGCCCCAGCAAGACCGCTTTGTTGCGAAGCCGTTCAGGTTCAAACCTGCCTTCAATTAAATCGATGGCTGAAATCCTATGAATGTTGGTTTCCCGGCCGCTGAAATCGATCAGCATCTGCTGGGGCCCGATGGTCGGCACGGACAATTGTCTGATTTGCAGACCGGAAGGATGCTTGCGAACGTTTCGGATGCTTGCGCCGTAATATTTTATGGCAACCTGCAAGGCCAGAGATGCAAAATCTCTGTCCTGAAAACGGATGAACAATGGAACGCTGCGGATCCTGCCATCTGGATCGACAATCAGGTTGATGTGGCCTAAAGCGCCCGATTTCCGTGACAGCTCCTGATAGGGCTGCTGAACCTGGGAGACCCTTATGGCCTCTGCGGGGCGCAGATTGAATAAGAGCGCAGCTGCTTTGACCGATAGATTCTGTCCAGCGTTCTCCGCAGGGAATTGGTGCGAATTCATTTTTAACCATTCCGACAGAGCGGGTCCGGTCGCATTATCCGATTCGGTCAGAATGAATCGAAGGGGCAAGACGACATTACGCGCCGTTCGGACAGCAGAGATTAAACGGGCATCCTGATCCAAACGGTTTTGCGCCTGTACGAGCAGATGGTCAATTTTTCTGAGGATTTGTTTTTTAACGGGGGGCAGATTTTCGGGAATGTTATCTCTTAGATTTTGAATTTCTTTCCCGCCGACACTCAGCTCCCGGTTGCGGTATAAAATGGAGATGCCCAGCGTGTGGGCGCCATTGTTTGAAAGGGTATTGATGATCTCTGCTATATAAGAACGCGGCCAGGGCCAATCGCCCACCTTATCAATGCTGATATCATCAATGTTGACAATGATGACCGGAACGCCTTCTTGCGGGCGCCTTAAGGTCGACATCAAGTCATATGCCCTGTATTCAATCAAGAGCAATGGCTTGAGGCCAAAAAGCATACCCGCCAGAGTAGCTATCAGCAGCATAAGGCAGACGGATCGGCTCGAACTGAATACCTTTTTAATACCCATAGGCATACACGTCAATGATTTACGCCCCCGGAAAACCGACATCCTTTGAAGAAAATGGTGGGTTCCGCAGTTGCCTATCTTAACTCGAACTCAAGTTGCCAGGATTGGGCACCATCATTTACAACAACGTCATCCTGACGGATTTGATTGATGGAATAGCCTTCTACCGATTCGCCTTCACGAACAATACGGTCGTTAATGACCGCAATTCGCTCGGCAGCGACATTTGACCATGCAATCGCTTGCAGCTTTAATTCGGCCTTATCCAGTCGCGGGTAAGATCGGGCGGTCGGCACGGCCCTTGATCTTGATTTCTCCGCCGGCGCTGTTTCGGGTGGCCGAATTTCGCGTTGGCCAGACCCCGCGGGTTTGGTTTCGGGACTGCTGGAACCACTGGATGGTGCAGATGATCTTGATTCCGGAGCGCGGACCTGGGGTTTCAATGTCGTCATTTGACGGGTTGAATTCTGTTGCCCTGAAGGGCTGCGGGATGATGGTGCTGACGGCCGTTCCGCGCCTTCACGGTCACGCCCGGCATTTGCGCTGCCAGGTGGCTGTTGCCGATTCAGCGGGGCAGTCTGCTGAGGCTCTGTTCGTTCGGGTTGGCGGGGCGGCGGCTCAATTTTAGCCTGGAAAACAGGAGGCTTTTTAGATGGACTGTGCGTCCCGATTTTGGAAATGAGCCGGTCTTTTTGGCTGTAAATCAGCGATCCTGCAGCGATGACAACCACCGCTATAATAAGCGCCGCAACCGCTTTGCGCTGCAGCCAGATCCGAAAAAGACGGCCCCTTATCGCTTTCCGTGTATCAAGCATCGAAGGCCCGGACTGCAGATCGTCCGGTGGCGGTGTGGATTGGTCAACTCGTTTCAGCGCTTTTAATATCGTACTCAAACTTTTAACGTCCTTATCGCTTCATACGTCATAAACAATTTATTGATAGAATCTTACCCGCAGCGCCCGTGCTCGAAAGCATAAAAACACGAAAAAAGGAACCTTCTTTTCGTGTTTTTACGAATACCGATCCCATTCGATTTCTGTAGAGCCAGGTCTATTCAACGTCTGGATTTTTGCACTGTCGTTCAACCCGAATCGGACTATTGGGAATCATACAGCCGGGGCATCTGAAACGAATTTTTCTCTCTGTATAGGATAATCTTGGTCAGCGGGCCAACATAGCCGTCCACCGGGATTCCATACTTTGCTTGAATGGATTCAACTGCATTCTGGGTGAATTCATCGTATTGTTCATCGATGGCTACATTCTGAAACCCAATATCCTGTAGCAGCAACTTTAGGGTAATAACAGAATCCTTATACGACTGTGTCGGTATGGTCCCCCAGATGGAGTGAAAGTTTTTCCAGGGCAAATAGGCTACACCGGACCAATAAAATTCGAGTTCCTCCAAATCCGTGACAATCCATTCAGTATCGCTTTTGCCTTTTAGCATAATCTCATCACCATCCAGACGGGTTAATGTGAGATATCCCGGGCTTGAACTGCCGGGTGGATAAAATTCGAGGATGGCGGGAAGATTCAATTTTTTGATAAACGCCATTTCGGTTTCGAGACGATGAATAAACATCCCGCTCGGTTTGGCCGAAAGACGAAAATAGGTCTGATCATCATCAATATCTTTTAAATAAGGCGTAAACTGAGCGCTGGTTTGCCAGAGTTTCATTGCCTGCATGAGTGCCGGCTCGCGGGAACTGCGCCCGTCCATGTGCTTCAGATATTCGGCCAAACTGACACCTGGGAGGTTATTTTTAACTGGCGGTGTTTCCACTTCATCGACCGGGTCGCTGGTCTCAATGCTGGGGGGCGGATCTTTGGTCTCAGCTTTAACCGCCACGGTTGGGCTCTCGACAATGGTCTGCAAATTGTCCTGACCTGCGAAGGGCACCGTGATGGCATCACGAATCGGTTGATAAAAGACAGCGACCAGAAACACAATGCTCAAAAAGGATATGCCGATGAGTGCCCATTTGCCCGTGGTTATGCCGTAGCTTTTTGCCTGACCGCGAGTGGCAAGCTCTTTTACCGATGCCTTGGCGATATGGGTTGAAATTTTGAATTGATTCATAACGAATGCGGTCAGCAATGACCGGTCACAGACAATGTTAATCAAACGCGGAATGCCTTTTGAATATCTAAAAATGTGACGATAAGCGCCCCGGTCAAATTTTATAGGGGACTTCTGAGCGGCGATGTTGATGCGATACTGAATATATTCCTTGCATTCACTAAAGGTCAAAGGGCTGAGTTGATAGCTGAGGGTGATTCGCTGGCCCACCTGCCGCAGTGTGTGGGAATTGAGCATTTCCGACAATTCCGGTTGACCGACCAGGATAATCTGCAAGAGCTTATCTCGACTGGTTTCCAGATTGGAAAGTAATCGCAACTGTTCCAAAACATTGCGATTTAAATTTTGAGCCTCGTCAATCAGCAGTATGACTTTTTTGCCGCTGGCCTTCTTTTTAATCAGGAAGGCATTCAGCAGGTCGATCAGATCTTTTGTATTGTCACTGAGGGTTTGGATGCCAAATTCTTCGATGATGGTTTTGAGCAACTGTTTCGGACCCATTTTGGGATTGAAAATGTAAGCCGCCTCTACGCTGCCGTTCAGGCTCTCAAGAAATGTTCTGCAAAGGGTGGTTTTCCCCGTTCCGACCTCCCCGGTAATTTCAACGAATCCGTCCCCCTGGGAGATCGCGTAATTCAAGTGCGCCATCGCTTCCT
>JASFGN010000260.1:0-5440 GCA_050123735.1 Desulfobacterales bacterium
AAAATCGTGCGCAGTTTGGGATTCTGCGTGTATTGATCGAGCACCTGTGCCAGGGTTTGTTTGCGGATGGCCCACATCCTTTTGTGCGTCATCGGAAAACGGATTAAATCCCACCAGGAATCGCGCTCAAACGGCTTGATGGCCTCATCGATGACAGCTAAAATTTCATCAAAAAATCCCTGAATGCCCGCGGCCTCATCCGGAAATAACCGGGTGAGCTGTTCGACAATGGCTGCCGGATTTTTCTGAGGCCAGGTCATGTCGTGGTCGGGGGTGATGATCCGGCACAGCTCGGGCAGCTCGACGGTCTCAACTTTTTCCAGCACCTCGGCACCCTCAAGGGACTCCTTTAATCCGCCGCGGGCGCCGGCGGTGGCATGCAAAGAGACCTCGAATGTAAATTGTTCTCGATCAAAGCTTGTGGCGTATCCGCCGGGGCGGTCATGCTGCTCGATCAGGGTTACCGGAAAGCCGCTGCGTGCCAGATGGGCCGCAGCGCTCAAGCCGCCCAGACCGCCGCCGATAACAACCACCGGAAAATCTTTTTTGGGCTCAATAGCGGCGGCCAGAGCTTTCACCCGGCTCCAGTCAATCGTCAGCGTAGCAGTTGCTGCTGCAGCCACATGCATAAATTCACGCCGTGAAAATTTGGAGCTGGTTTTGCCATTCATAACGACCTCCAAAAATTTGAAAGACTTTATAGTGGCAACTCATGTGTGATCATATAGCAGTCAATATCGAAAAAAGGAAGACGGATGTCAACAAAACATACGACCGCAGTCAATAAAATCGTTCAATCTTTAAGCCATTAATTTCTAACTGATCACTCTTTTTTTTAAGGGGGACGCCCATTAAATTATAAGTTTCTAGGACAATACAATTCACATTTTCATATAATGATCGTCGGAAAGCATCATCAGACGTACTTATTACGGCAGGCCACACCATCGTTTTCGGTATTGAAGAGGTCAATATATTTATTGATAATGTCTTACTGAAACGCTTTAGCCAATGTTTGGGCGATAATTTTAGTGAGAACCAGATACCGTTTGGATATTTCTGCCAATTTATGTCCGTTTTATCTTAAAAGGTACTTTCTGTGCATATAAAACTGTCAGCCAGCGCTTGAAAAAAGAAAATTTGTAAAAGAAACTTATAATTTTATGGGCGTACCCACGTAAAATAAAATGCGCAAGTTTCGGGTGGAATACAAGGCCAAGTTTGTGTATGTAAAGATGAATAAATGGCAATTCGATGGCAATAAGACGAAAAAGACAAAAAAATTTTGATGTTATACTTTAGAATCTAATGGCGTCTTTGCGTGATGCTCCCATGAAAGAAAAAGTAATCACCACTACTTGCTCTTTTGACTGCGGGGCGCGTTGTTTGCTCAAAGTGCATGTGGCCGAAGGAGAGATTACTCGCATAAGCACCGAGAGCCGGCGCGAGCGGGCCTTGACGGCCTGCATCCGGGGGCTGTCCCAGAAAGATGTGGTTTATGCGCCGGATCGCCTGACGCAACCCCTGAAAAGAACCGGCCCCCGCGGCGGGGGGCAATTTGAGCGCATCTCCTGGGATGACGCCCTGGACACTATTGCTCAAAAGTTGAAGCACGTTAAAGAAACCTCCGGGCCGCCCGCTACATTGCTGATGAATTATTATGGCAATGAAGGCGCCCTGCACAACAGCATCAAAACGGCCCAGCGCTTTTTTAACCTTTTTGGCGGGTGCACCACCGTCTGGGGCAGCAGTTCGATGGAGGGTGCCCGATTTGCCTGCGAAACCACCTTTGGCAGCCGGTTTACGGCTAACAGCCGTGACAACCTGCTGCACTCCAGATATATCATTTTGTGGGGCTGGGATCCGCTGGTTTCCCGTTTCCGTCCCTACACAGCATCCTATCTTGAGCAGGCTAAGAAAAACGGTGCTAAAATCGTTGCCGTGGACCCGCGCTTTACCCAGTCCGCCAAGAACCTTTCTGAACGCTGGATTGCCGTCAAACCGGGCACGGATACAGCTGTGATGATGGCTATGGCCCATGTCATGATCGATCAGGGTCTCTACGACCAGAATTTCATCGCGACTTTTACTTTTGGATTTGATGAATTTAAGTCCTATGTCATGGGTAAAGCCGACGGGGTTCCTAAAACCCCGGAGTGGGCTTCACAAATAAGTGGCGTGCCGGTGGAAGACATCCTCAGTATGGCTCAGGATTATGCCCGTCTGAAGCCTGCGGCCCTGTGCACCGGCTGGGCGCCGGGTCGCAGCGCCTTTGGTGAGCAGTTCCACCGCGCCGCCATTACACTGGCCGCCATGACCGCCAATATCGGTAATGTCGGCGGCCATGTCGCCGGTGGCACCGACCGCATGGACCTGGGGGATTTGAAGGCGTCATTGCCCGTGCCGCAAAAAGAAAACCCGGGAGTCCATGTCACTGAAATTTACGACACCCTGTTGAAAGGGCGCGCCGGCGGCTATCCGGCAGACATCAAGCTGCTCTATGTTGTCGGCTGTAACATGCTAAATCAATTTTTAAACATCAACAAAGGCATTAAAGCCTTTGAAACACTGGACTTTATGATCGTCCACGACCTGTTTCTAACACCCACCGCCCGATTTGCCGACATCGTTCTGCCCGTCACCCATTATTTAGAGCAGGAGGATATCGGCCAGCCCTGGCTGGGCGGTCCTTACTGTATCTACATGAACAAAACGATCGAACCCAGAGCGGAGACCCGCTCGGATCTTGCAATTTTCACCGAGCTGGCAGATCGGCTCGGCGTTGAAGGCTACAACAATCTTTCCGATCGGCAATGGTTGGATTCATTTCTGGCAGCAACCCCGGATTTTCCCGATCCGGAGGAGTTTCGGCAGAAGGGTGTTTATCGCGTGGAACTCGGCGAGCCCCGGGTGGCTTTTAAAAAACAGATCGAGGACCCTGAGCGCCATCGGTTTGAAAGCCCCAGCGGCAAGATCGAAATCTACAGCCACAAAATTGCCCGGATGAATAACCCTCAAATTCCGCCCATCCCCCAGCATATCGATCCCTGGGAAGGGCCGTCCGATGACCCGATGGCGGCATTTCCACTTCAGCTGATCAGCCCCCACGCCAAAACCCGCGTCAATTCACAATTCGACAACATCGCCAGCCTCAAAGCAAAGGCCGATGACCGCATCTGGTTAAATACGGAAGATGCCGCGGCTCGCGGCATTGCAAACGCGGATCGGGTGCTGGTCTACAATGAGCGCGGTCGTCTGCGCACGCGGGCGAAAGTCACCGATCAAATCATGCCCGGAGTCGCCAGCCTGGATGCGGGCGCCTGGTTTCAGCCGGATACAGATGGTATTGATGAAGGCGGCAGTGTGAATGTCCTCACCAAAGACGCCATGTCCCCCGCCGGTGCCTTTCCGAGTAACACCTGCCGCGTCCAAGTTGAAGCCTTGCATGAAGATTAATGAAAAACTTATAATTTAATGGGCGTCCCCCTCTTTTTACAGCTTCTAGACTGAATATATTATGCCCTGGTCATGCCCTGGATCAGGGCGCGCACATTTTGCCCGAGTACATCGTGATTATATCCCCCCTCCAGGATACCGAAACAACCGCCTCCTATGGCGTCGGCAGATGATCTGACCCGGAGGCCGATCTCTTCGTAATCCTCTGTGTAGAGCAGACCGCCCCAGTCGTCGGTGTGGTTGTCGAAGCCCGCGGAAATGCCGATCAGATCCGCCCGGCAGTTTTTCAGGGCCGCTTCCACCTCTTTAAGGTAGGCGCTGCGATTGTGGCCCTCGATATTGATAACGGTCACCCAGTTTCGCTTTTCTAAAATATTGACCGTGCCGTCTCCGAAATGAAGGTCGATATCCAGTACACATGCACTTTTGATCTTTTTCTCTCGTCGCAGCGTTTCTAATGCTACGGCCATGTTGTTAAAATAACAAAATCCCCAGGCCGAGGCGGCAGAGGCGTGATGCCCGGGGGGACGGATCAGACCGAAACAGGGTTCGGACAGACCGATTCGGGCGGCCTGAATGGCGCCGCCGGCGGCCAGCGCCGCGATATCGTATAATCCACGGTTTTCGACCTGCTGGATGTGCATTTGGGTGTGGATGGCGGCGATGTGCTGACGGAGGGCAGGCTCTGTCTGAACGAACTCTACGTGCGGTTCAATGGTTTCGACAATGGACTCCATGCGCCCGGGAGCCGATGCCGGATCACCGGTATATACCCTGTAAAAATCTTCATGAAAAACAACCTTCATTTCACATTTTCCTATCTGAAAATAAACTAAAAAACCTTATTCATTTACACCCCATCTTACTGCGTCAAACCTAATCAAATCCACACAAAATTACAACCGGCTATATTTTTTAATCAAGGGGACGCCCATTAAATTATAAGTTTATCTCTAATAATTAAAACTGGAATAAAAAATTATTCCGGTAAAACCATATAGATTCAAATTAAAAAATCCTAGAAACTTATAATTTAATGGGCGTCCCCCTTATAAAAATCTGAAACTTTTCTGAGGCGTTATAGGAATAGGACTGGCGTTTAATTTGCAGGTGAATTTAGCGTCCGAGATCAAGGATTTTACGAATGGTTTCCAGCCTGTTGCGTGCGATGGGGATGCGGCGATTGACCGGAGGGTCCAGCCTCAGGTCATAGTCCTTTGATTTGCGCGGTGTTAGCATTCGCACACGATTTAAATTGATCATGTATTCTCGGTGGCAGCGCACGAAGGCCGGTTTGGGAAGCTTTTTGGCAAGCTCGCCCAGCCGCTGAACGGAATGATACGGTTTTTTTCGCCGAGTCCGAATCAGCGTATCATGGCCTTTGGCCTCGAGGTAAAAAATGCTATCGATTTCAATCAGTTCGATCGAGCCATCTTTTCTCTTCACCGGCAACCTTCTCACAACACCATTTACCATTCCGATATAAGCTCCATTTTTTAAAAAAATTTGCAGAAATATATTATCAGCAGCATGCCCTCTGTGATGGAGTCAATTGCTTGCCGCGGCGCAGCCCGATAGGGCGAAGACGGGTCCTTCTCCGTCATGAGCTGTCCCCCTGAGGTCATGAGCTGTCCTTCTGCGTCATGACATGTCCCGTCCCCGGTAAGAACCATCAAGGTCCAATTATTTATCGCAAATAGTTTTGCATATTGAGCTACTGTAGGAAAGTATTATTTCGCATAGAAACCAATTAAATTGAATTAAAACCAAACTATTTGAAAGTGCGAATATCAGGAAAAATGGTGCATAAGCCACCAGTGACAGGGGGACGCCCTACAGCTAGAAACTTATAATTTAATGGGCGTCCCCCTTTTTTATCTGCCATAGGGCACCTCCCGTGGTTAAGGTTTCAAACTAGGCAACTCGGTATGTGGAATATCCGAAGGAATAGGAAATTCAGAAATAGATTAATTGCCTTTATAAA
>JASFGN010000261.1:0-5427 GCA_050123735.1 Desulfobacterales bacterium
CCGGCCGGGTCAGGGTTAGCGTACAGATCCCCTTTTGCTGCTCAATCGATACATTTTTAGGCGACACGCATAATCTCCGATCGAAAAAAAAATTCAGGTCAACCGAATATAGTCTTTACAGATTACCACCTGCTTTTTCAAGTATTGATTATGGCAGGATATCAGCGTCTTGCTTATCTTAAACTTGATTTCCATGTATAAAGGAAATAATTGACACACTTGTCTGGTATACAGTATACAAGGACCACTTAATCCCCAGACGGCAATACGAACATTATCTAAAGGACAAGCAGCCATGACGAAAGCCAAAACACACCAAAGTGAATTGGAGCGGTTAGCGGCCTTAGAACAACAGGCTGAAACCGGCGGCGGCCAGAAGGCTGTCAACCGTCACCACGACAGAGGCAAATTAACGGCCAGAGAACGTCTGGATTTGCTGTTTGATCAGGGCAGCTTTGTGGAAGTCAACAAACTGGCTGAGAGTCAATCCATTGACTTCGGCATGCAGGAAAAGAAGGTGCCCGGCGATGGTGTGGTTACCGGTTATGGAAACATCGATGGTCGGCTGGTGTTTGCCTATGCCCAGGATGTCACGGTATTGGGTGGTTCGGTGGGTACGATTCACGGTCAAAAGATCTGCCACATCATGGATGAAGCCATCAAGGTCAAAGCGCCACTGGTGGCCTTAAATGATTCCGGGGGCGGTCGCCTGCACGAAGGTTTTTTCGCCTCTAAAGGGGTTGCCGGCATGTTCTACCGCAACACGGCGGCCTCGGGCCTGATTCCCCAGATCACCGGTATGATGGGCTCCTCGGCGGGCGTGGCGGTATACTCGCCGGCGCTGACGGATTTTATAGTCATGGTAAAAGGCAAAAGCCATATGGTCATCACCGGCCCGGGCATCATCAAAGCGGTCACCGGTGAAGACATCAGCCTGGAAGAGCTCGGCGGAGCCAAGGTTCACAGCGAAATAACCGGCACAGCCCATTTTGTGGCCGACAGCGATGAGGAATGCATTGGCATCATTAAAAAACTCCTTAGTTATCTGCCGTCCAACAACAGCGAAAGCCCGCCGGTGGTCAAAACCGACGACGATCCGGAGCGCATCGATAAAAAGCTGAAGGAGATCGTGCCGGCGGACTTTAAAAAATCCTACGACATGCATGCGGTCATCGAGCGGGTGGTGGATCAGGGCTCCTTTTTTGAAGTCCTGCGGCGCTATGCCCTGAATATCATCGTTGGCTTTGCCCGCATGGACGGTCATACGGTCGGCATCGTTGCCAACCAGCCGCGCTTCAAGGCCGGGTGCCTGGATGTCGATGCGTCTGACAAAGCCGCGCGATTCATCCGGTTCTGTGATGCCTTCAATATCCCCTTGATCAATTTTGTTGATGTCCCCGGCTATTTTCCCGGTATCACCCAGGAACATGCCGGCATAATCCGGCACGGCGCCAAAATGCTCTATGCCTACTCGGAGGCCACAGTTCCCAAAATCACACTGGCATTGCGCAAAGAATACGGCGGCGCGGTCATGGGCATGTGTTGTGTCGGCATGGGTGTCGATCTCATGCTGGCCTGGCCGATCGCGCAACTGGTGGTCCTCGATACGGCTGCCGCCGTAAATTTGATCTTTCGCAAAGAAATCCAGGCCGCTGAAAACCCCGACGAGCTCAGACAGCAAAAAATTGATGAATATGATTATAAATATTCAAATCCCTATCATGCTGCATCCAATATGCTGGTGCACAGTGTCATCAAGCCCAAAGAGACACGGCCCCAGTTGATCAAGGCCCTCAGAATGCTGCGCAACAAACAACGGCCCGAACCCAACAAGCGGCATGGGAATATTCCTTTGTAAAGCCTGGTTTACAAGTAGAGCTTCAATCGCGAAAATTTTAGGTTAGAATTAATTCCTTAAAATATTATGAGATGTACCTCAGAAAGGAAGAACCATGGATTTCGATCTGACCAAAGAACAACAGTATATTCAAAAAGCCGCGCGTGAATTTGCCGTTGGCGAATTTCCGGCAGTTGCCCTCGAGTGCGACATCAACGAGACCTTTCCAGCTGACATTCTCAAAAAAGCCCGCGAACTGGATCTGATCGGCCTGTTCATTCCGGAAGAATACGGCGGGCCCGGCCTGGGCTTTTTCGAGCAGGCCCTGGTGCTCGAAGAATTCTGGAAGGTGGACCCGGGCATCGCCCAGGAGCTGTGCTCGGTATCGTTCGGCGCCGAGGAGCTGCTGCTTTTCGGCACCGAAGCCCAAAAAAAGAAATACCTGCCGCCTCTTTTCAATGCCGACGGCATATTGGGGTTTGCCATCACCGAGCCCGATGCCGGCAGTGACACGGCTGCGGCCACCACCTCGGCGGTCAAAGACGGTGATGACTACGTCATTAACGGCAGCAAGGTGATGATCGGCAACGGCACGGTCGGCACCCATATGCTGGTCTTCTGCCTGACCGACCCGGATGCCCAATCCAAAACCGGCCGGCACAGCATTATTCTGGTGGAAACCGATCGCAAGGGCTATAAGGCCGAGCCCATGCACGGCAAGATGGGGCTGAGGGCCTCGGATACGGCCGCGGTTTATTTCAACAACTGCCGGGTCCCCCGAGAAAACCTGATCGGTGTGGAAGGCAACGGCTTTATCCAGCTGATGAAGTTTTTTGACCACTCCCGCGCCTATGTGGCCGCCCACGGCGTCGGTCTTGCCCAGGGGGCATTGGACATGGCAGTCAAGCATGTCAAAGGTCGCAAGCAGTTCGGACGCCCGTTAGCGGCGTTTCAGAGCACCCAGTTTAAGATTGCCGATATGGTCACCAAAGTCGAAACCGCCCGCAATATGGTCTACAAATCGGCCTGGCTGCTCGATAAGGGCAAACCGGATACCAAGCTGACCGCTATTGCCAAGATGTACGCCTGTCATGTGGCCGTTGAGGTGGTCGATGAAGCTTTGCAATTACACGGCGGCTATGGTTATTTTAACGACTATGATATCGAACGCTTTTACCGCGCCGCCAAGGTGTTGGAAATTTATGAAGGCACCAAAGAGGTGGAGAAGATTATCATTTCAAGGGAAGTTTTGGGCAAGCTCTAAAAGTGCAATGATCAGGATTCTTTTTTTCATCTCTAAAAGGTGATGCAAATTGTTTCAGCAACTCGCTGAGTTGCGATACGTTTATATCATCGGAAAACACCGTGGCGCAATATATTTGGCTTTTATTGTTAATTTTCGGAACTTGAGCTCAGTTGCGATTAGTTGAACAATCACAGGTTTTAGTTTTAAAACAAAATTAAAATGTTTCTATCAAAATATGATTATTGGGCGTAGCTTGATTACATAAAAGAACTGTACAACCAAACTAACAAACCTGCTATGATCCAGTTGAATCCAGATTTTACTTTGGATCCTATTTCACGTATATCTTGAACTGCCCTCTGATCGGGGGACCGATTACTGACTGATCTGCTGAGTTGATATGAGGGATCACCCCGTCCAAAAAAATTACCCATTTGTCCCATTGAAAATATTACTATCGGAGCTGCTCCTATATAAAACAGAACATCCTTTAATGATGTCTCAGATTCTTTCATAAAGTACCAAATTACCAGCCCCACAATTAAAAGAGCGAGAGATAGAATAATTGCAGTAATTGTGTTTTGAAGTATTTTTTTCATCACAACAGCTTCGTTGTTTTATAATAAGAAATTTTGGGGTCGCCCTTTAATGGGCGATCCCACTTCTGCCGGTTAGCTTGATTCGACCCCACTTCTCGACCCCACTTCCACTAACAGATTAGCTATGCTCTCTCCTGAAGTCCGGCCTTGTGAAGAGTGTCGATAAAGAATTTAAGTTCGGCTTGATTTTTAAATGGTGATACTTTTAAAAATAACTCCACAGACATATTCCATAACCACATCATCTTTTGGTGGCCGCCAATAGAAAAAAATGGGCTATGCGGATAAGGAAGCTACAATCTCTTTTGCTTGCTCCAGATACCTTTTAGCCCCGCATTCTTCAAATATTTTGATAGCATCTGAAATGCATTCCTTTGCTTTTTCATCTCTTTTTTTTGCCTTAAATAATCGACCCAAACCAAGAAGCCCCATTCCCTGAAAACCCTTTGCTCCGTATTGCTTGCCGCTATCGATTGCTTTTCTAAAATATTTTTCCGCCTTTTTTGATGCAAATGGAATATTTTTAGTCAAAAATCCAACATTTTTAATCATAATTGAGATATTTGGTTTGTTACCAAAAGCAATTTGATAATAAAGATTGCCCAACACAAATTCTGACAATGCTTTGGCATAGCCCCAGTTTTTTTCTTTACCGACAGCATATGCCTCCTCAATCGTTGCAAGCCCTTTTGACATGCACCCTTTGTCGATTAAAACAATTCCATAAAAGGGCCTAATGAAAAGATCGAATATTTCACATCCAAATTTAGACGCATATGACAGAACTTCACTAAGTGCCTTTTCCCCTTCTTTAATTTGGTTGTTTAGAACAGAACAAACTCCCAAATAAAGTTTAGGCCACTGAGAGTAAAATGGATCTTCGGCGACATCAATTGCCGTTTGGTAACAAGATATTGCTTTTATCAAATTACCTTCTGCAAAGTAGCTGTGTCCGATGCACAGGTGGCCAACTACCTGGCCTCTGATATTGGAGTATTTTTTCCCGTATTCAAGAAGCTGATTACCGATTTTAAAATTGTGTTTATTTTCTCCGCTGAAAGTTTCGATGTGACCAATACCAGCGACTGACTTAAATTGAAGATAAGGGTCTGATCCGATAGATTTTGCAATCGATACTGCTCTTTTCCAATACGAATATCCCTCCTCATATTTATCCGTTACGGCACATGAATATGTATACCATGTACATGCATAGCCGATTAAATACTCGCTGTTGATTTCTTCACCAAGTTTGAGGGCTTTATTAAGATATCTGAATGAATCTGCCAATTCCATTCTGAATTGAAGGACGAATCCGAGCCAACCGTAGAACATCCCGCGCTTTTCTTTATCGTTTACAAGATCTGCTTCATTCTCATGTCGTTTTAAAAGTTCTGTGTGTTTTTTGAAATCACCGCGATAATAGAAGACCAACGACCATTTATTTAGGAGATCAAAAAGAAGTTCTCGCTCTTTTTCTGTTTTATTCTGTTTATCGGTTATTAGGTTATAGGCTTTCTTATAGTATTTATGAGATTCTTGAATCGCATACCTGCTTAAGCTTTTCCCGCCCGATTTGATTAAATAATCGACCGCCTTATGGAGAGATTTTGCTTGGCTAAAGTGATAAGCTAATGTTTCATATAATTCCGGAAGTCTGTCTTTAAACAATTGCTCCATCACAAGACCGATACGTTCATGGATTTCCTTTCGTTCTTTTTTAAGCAACCCGTTATAAACCGCTT
>JASFGN010000262.1:0-5422 GCA_050123735.1 Desulfobacterales bacterium
GGTGCTGATGATTTTAAGCCGCTGGCAACGATTTGGGTATGCTTATGTTAATTTTGGAAATCCGGTATCTGTCAGGCAACATTGTGCCGATACCGGGGTGAATTTTGCCCGACTGGAGCGCGCTGCGCGTTTTGGTGAGGTCGAAAAACTGGCCAATCGGCTTATGGATGCCATTCGGCAGGTGGTGCCGGCACTGCCCGTTTCACTGGTAGCAGCGGTGTTGCTCAAAGCGCATCCCCAGGGCCTCCATGCTGCTGAGGTGCAGGAGCAGGTAAATCAATACACGGCTGAACTCGAGCGCTGCGGCGCCCACGTGTATCTTTCACCCCAAAATCGGGTGGAGTCTATTCTAAATGCTCTGAATATGCTACAATTAAGAAAACTTGTCGGGGAGTCAGACGGTGTCTACTGGGCCATTCCAGATGAAGTGAATGTGCTGACCTATTATGCCAATGCGATTGCCCATTGGGGACAGCTAGCAAACGGATCGAATCATTAAATTTTACAGATACTGGCTGAGCCATCTCACAGTTGATTTCGTAATGTTCTGGGGTAAGAATAAAATGTCAAAGAAAGTGAGAACGGTCTGCATCCAATCGGTTTTCATTTTGCTCATATTGAATGTTGCGCTAAACCTGCAGGCGGAGTTTTACAAATATGTCGATAAAGACGGCCAAACCTTTTATGTAGACGACCTGAGCCAGGTTCCCCAGCAGTATCGCGAAAAGGCAGTGGTTTACCAAGAAAAGTATGACCATTTGCCGGAAGACCAAAAGAAAACCAAACTGGAAAACGATCAAAAACAGCAACAGGCCTTAGAGCTCGAAAGACTTCGCCAGTTGGAGCGTGACCTGCAAAATTCCGCTGAACAAGAAGCAGCTGAAAGACAGCGCCAGGCCGAACTGGCCCAAAAAAGAAACCGCGAAACACCTGTCATCATTAAGGGAAACAGGGTCTTTGTACCGACCATGATTGGAAACAACGGTCTTGAAGTGGAGACTCTTTTGCTTTTGGATACCGGTGCATCGCAGACCGTCGTTCACCGCGAAATTGCCAGCCAACTCAACATCATCGCCCGCAAAAAAGGATTGTCTCAGGTAGCCGGAGGCCAGCAAATCTATACCGAAATGGGTCAAGTCGACTATATCAAAATCGGGCCCCATAAACTCAATGGCACCAATATTCTAATTATAAACCACGAAGGGGCGGCCGTCACCCATAACGGACTGCTGGGCATGAATATTCTGAAGCATTTCAACTACCAAATCGATTTTGAAAACCAGGTGATCGTCTGGCAACCCGTACAATAGCTTTTTTCGGCCCGGGCTGCCCGCTACCCGTTGTTCCGGTTTGCCATGGTGGATTGAGCGGCTGATGAAAAAATAACGTATGGATCCAGTGGCATACCATATCTGTTTCCATAATCGGTTGAACCTGCTATCATGTCGGAGTCGAGCGAAATTTTAGACTGGGGCATCACTGTCGTGCGCTGGTTACAGCAATACAGCCCCGGCCTGGATCTGCCGTTTAAAACACTGACCTTCCTGGGGAATCTGGAGTTTTTTCTTTTTTTCATGCCTTTGTTCTACTGGTGTTTGGACCGCCGCAGGGGTGCCAGACTGCTTGTCCTTTTTTTAATCTCTGCTTATATTAATTCCATTGCCAAGGTAATTGCGTCCCAGCCACGCCCCTTCCAATATGATCCGGGGGTCAAAGCGCTGGTGCATGCCGGTGGCGGCGGATTTCCAAGCGGCCATACACAGGCCGCAGTCGTGGTGTGGGGTTTCATTGCCGCTCAAGTTAAAAAGCCAAGCATGTGGATACTGGCCGGCTTTCTGATGATGACGATCCCCCTCTCGCGGCTTTACCTGGGTGTTCATTTCCCGACAGATCTTTTCGGGGGCTACCTGATCGGAGCGGTCTTACTGACGGCCTATTTGCTGTTTGCCTCTAAAATCGAAGCCGGCTTGGTTAAAAGGGGAATCCACTGGCAAATGGCAGCCGCCATCGGGCTGCCGATCGGTCTCATCCTTTTAAGTCCGGCGGGTGCGCGCACCGCCGTGACGGCCGGCAGCGTCCTGCTGGGATTTGCTCCCGGGATGATTTTAGAGCGTCGCAGGGTTCGGTTTGATTGCGGTGGCAGCACGCTAAAGCGGTCATTGCGGTTTGTTGTCGGCATGGTCGTTGTTGTCGCTTTGTGGGCAGGCCTCAGGATCGCCTTTTCAGCTCTGACGCCGGCAGTATTTTTTCAAATCTTGCGCTATGCCCTGATCGGTTTGTGGTGTGCATGGGGGGCTCCCTGGTTGTTTGTGCGATTCAGACTTGCCGAAACTGAGTAAATTGAGGGTTTGGGGAGTTTTTTCGAATTGACCCTACATGAATAATCGCCCGCGAAACCCGCGCAAACTCGTGCATAAGGGCTCGTAACAAAAGAACAGTAAAGGGCATGATAAAAAAAAGCTATCTGAACATTGGGTCTTGTTGCGATCGGTAGCACCCCGCCGGTCCCTGTTCTTTTGCAACGATCCCTAACTTACTCAGACAGTGCGCGGGTTTCGCGAACGATCATTCATTCCGTTCTGTATAAGGATTTGAATAAAAAACTTCCCGACCCCTCGAGTAAATTATATGGTTTACAATGTACTTGCCGATCTCGTGCTGGGAGTTCATCTTTTATTTGTGGTGTTTGTGCTGCTGGGAGCGCTGCTGCTGATCCGCTGGCCCTGGACGATATGGGGGCACCTTCCGGCGGTCGGTTGGGCGGCCTGGATCGAGTTTTCTGGGAAAATCTGCCCTCTGACACCGCTGGAGAACGCGTTGCGAATCCGGGGCGGGGGGCGCGGTTATGCCGGTGACTTTGTCGGGCACCATATGATGGGATTGCTCTACCCGGACGGTCTGACCCCTCGGATCCAGATTGTTTTAGGAGCGCTCGTGTTGGTCATTAATGTGGTCATATATGGATATGTGTTCTATCGGCGCAAAAAATAGCGCAAAAGAGGTTTTGAAATGGCTTCTCGTATCGTGTCCCAGAAAATGACATGACCGGCTCTTATTTTGTCAATTATTTCCTGGACACGATACTGGATACCAGACCCGTTACTCAAAGTATTCAAGCAGATATTTGTGTGTTAACCTCTGAATCATATCGGTGCAAAATTAATTTACAGAAAGGAGTGCTCCAGTGCAGACGAATCCGGATACGCATCGCAAGACCATTGGTTATGTACTGTGGCTTTTTGGTTTCACCGGCTCCCATCGTTTTTACTACGGTTATCCGGTTGTGGGGACCCTTTATTTTTTTACACTGGGAATCCTCTTCATTGGCTGGATCATCGACCTGTTTCTGATTCCATCCATGGATCGCAAAGCAGATTTGCGGTTTACGACCGGCAGGATCGATTACAATCTGGCCTGGATTTTATTAACCTTTCTGGGGCTTTTTGGAATCCATCGAATGTACATGGGAAAATGGTTGACCGGAATTCTGTATCTGCTCACCGGCGGATTGGTGGGATTCGGTCTGATTTATGATTTTTGGACTTTAAACGATCAGGTGACGCTGATCAACAGCAAAACATAACGGCCAAACAGGGTCCATTCCGTCATGCTTTCAAATTGGAGTGCCGCCCCTCCAGGTGCTCGGTCATAAAGGATTCATTTCTCCCAATCCCTTTGTAACGCTTTCGCCTGAGTTTTCTGCAATTGTGTTCATGCCTTTTATAGGGGTTGTCAAAAAAACATTCCGATTGCAGAACGTTTTTTTGCACCAGCACTTATGCCGCCGTCATTTTTTGGAACATTATTATGACAGGCGGCCTAAACAAATAACAGGTTGACAGCGCCACGGGGAGCCATTAAGTTGCGTTTTTGAGATAATTCTCATAAAGGAGCACATTGCTATGGTTAGACCCCGCAAGGACCGCATGGTCGCTTACAATCCGGAAATCAGCTACTTTAAACCCCGGGGCATTCCCATGATGAAGCTGGAAGAGGTGCATCTAACAGTTGATGAGCGCGAAGCCATCCGCCTTTCAGACCTGCAAGGCATGTCGCATGAAGATGCCGGTAAGCGTATGGGTGTTTCGCGAGCCACGTTTGGCCGCATTATCCAGCAGGCCCGGCAAGTTGTTGCCGATGCGCTCATCAACGGTAAGGCGATTAGTGTCGGGGGCGGCAATTATCGTATTGTTGATCAGAATCGTATATTTCGCTGCAAGAGTTGTCGCCATGTTTGGGAAGAAGCCAAGGGGACGGGCAGACCGCATCATTGCCCGGCCTGCAAAAAGGATGATTTTCAACGCTTTCTAAAAGGCGAACACACGACGCCTTAAAACACTTTAAACAGGAGATATTCAAAATGGTCGATATTCAAGACAGCATGCCGCCCGATCCTAAAAAAATCGAAGAGCAAAAGGATGCGGCGGTGAAAAGCGCGTTGCAGAAAATAAAGCATAAAATTATCGTTATGAGCGGTAAAGGCGGTGTCGGCAAAACCAGTACCGCTGTTAATCTTTCTCTGGCCCTTGCCGACGCCGGAAACAAGGTCGGCATCATGGATGTCGATTTGCACGGCCCGGACGTTCCGCGCATGCTGGGGCTTGATGGCATGCCCGAGCTGATGTCGAATAAAAAACTCAGCCCCTTAAAATATTCGGAAAATTTAAGCGTCATGTCGATCGAATCCTTTATCCCCGGCAAGGACGATGCTATCATCTGGCGTGGACCGATGAAATATTCGGCCATCCGGCAGTTTATCGGAGATGTCGAATGGGGAGATCTTGATTTTCTGGTGATCGACAGCCCGCCGGGTACTGGAGATGAGCCCCTGACGGTGGCGCAAATCGTATCCGATGCCAGAGCCGTTATCGTCACGACGCCTCAAGAGATCGCACTGGCCGATGTTCGCAAATCGATTAATTTCTGCAAAACTCTTAAAATGGAGATCTTTGGCCTGGTAGAGAACATGAGCGGTCTGAGTTGCCCCCATTGCGGAGAAATGATCGATCTCTTTGGATCCGGCGGCGGTGAAAGAACGGCCAAGCAAACCGGCATCCGTTTTCTGGGAAGAATACCCTTTGATCCCAATGTGGTTGCCTGTGGGGATTCAGGGGCCTGTTATCAGAAAGTCCATGCCGACACGGCGGTATCGCGGGCCTATGCTGAGGTTGCTCAAAAGCTTGCCCAGCTTGCTTGAGATGACTTCAATTATCGTGCTTCATAAAACAGGTCCTATAAGAACATTAAGTAGAAACGGACGTAGTCGACACATTTATCTAAAATATCTTTGAGAATCCGAAGATCGAATGAAATTTAAGATTACCACGCTGGTTGACAATACGGTCGGCATCGGCGGCAGTCGTGAACTCATCGGAGAACACGGCCTGGCCTTTTTAATCGAAACCGGGATGCAATCCATTTT
>JASFGN010000263.1:0-5406 GCA_050123735.1 Desulfobacterales bacterium
CCCATCGGCCAGCAGGTGGCCGAGCCGTTAAGGGTTCATAAAGCACTTTCCAAATCAGCCGCATTGGCAGAGGCGGCTGAATGGCTGGATCATGTTAAAATCCCGGCCGCCCGCAAACGGCTTTACGATTATCCCCACCAGCTGTCCGGCGGTATGCGTCAGCGGGTCATGATCGCCATGGCGATGGTGTGTCGACCCAAATTACTGATCGCAGATGAGCCGACCACCGCTCTGGATGTGACCATCCAGGCCCAGATTCTATCGTTGATGCTGAATCTTAAATCAGAATTGAATATGTCTGTTTTGCTGATTACGCACGATCTGGGGGTCGTGGCCCAAATGGCTTCACGGGTTGTGGTCATGTACGCCGGCCAGGTCGTCGAGGAAGGCCGTATGACCGATATATTTGATCAGCCCTTTCATCCTTACACCCAGGGTCTTCTAAAATCGATGCCGCGACTGGGCGATCGCCGGGGCGGGCATACCCCGCGGCTCAGCGAAATCCCGGGAACCGTTCCAGCCCTGATTGAAACCGTTGTCGGGTGCCGGTTTGCCGACCGCTGCCCGCATGCATTTGAAGCCTGTCGCCGATATCAGCCCGAACTGTTTAAGATCGGCAACGGCCAGCGGGCGCGATGCTGGCTTCAACGCCACCCGGATCGGAGGAAACCCAGTGCCTGAAGTACCCCTGTTGAAGGTCGACAACCTGATCAAAGAATTTCCGCTGGGCGGAGGAATCTTTACCGGACCGCGCGCCCGGTTGCGGGCCGTAGATGGCGTTTCTTTTTCGCTGTCACGCGGTGAAACATTCGGCCTGGTGGGGGAATCCGGTTGCGGCAAAACAACGCTCGGACGTCTGATTCTGCGGCTCATCGAGCCCTCCGGCGGAGATGTCGAATTTGACGGTCGCCCGATTCAGAATCTGGGTGATAAAGAGATGCGCCTGCTGCGGCGCCGCATGCAGATCATTTTCCAGGACCCTTACGCCAGCCTGGACCCCCGCATGAAAGTGGACGCCATCGTCACCGAACCGTTGCGCGCCATTCAAAATCTTTCCAGAAGCGATCGTAAAAAGGTCGCAGCCGAACTGGTCGCAAAAGTCGGTTTGCGGGCATCCGATCTGGACAAATATCCGCATGAATTTTCAGGCGGACAACGACAGCGCATCAGCATTGCGCGGGCACTGTGCGTGCGTCCGGAGCTGATTGTCGCCGACGAGCCAGTCAGCGCTCTGGATGTTTCCATTCAAGCTCAGGTCATCAACCTGTTGGCGGACCTTAAAAGAGAGTTTCAGCTGTCTTACGTTTTTATTTCTCATGATTTGAGTGTGGTCGAACATATCAGTGATCGCATTGCGGTTATGTACCTAGGAACGATTGTTGAGCTGGCACCGGCTGAAAGCTTCAGCATCGCACCCCGCCATCCATATACGGCCGCGCTGCTAAAAGCCGTACCCATGCCGGACCCGCACCGTCAAACCGAGCCGTTTCCCATGGAAGGTGATGTGCCCAGCCCGATCGATCCGCCACCCGGATGCACCTTTCATCCGCGGTGCCCGCATGCGTTCGAGCGTTGCCGCACCGAGCGGCCGCCCCTGGTGGAGGCAGCGCCGCAACACTCAGTGGCCTGCTGGCTGAACGATGGCCAAGGCCTTTAGCTATTTTATATGTTTAGGTGTTGACTGATTTAATACTTTTAAAAAATATTTAAATCCGGATCTCGAAATCGACTCGGCTGAGCTCGTCGCAGGCCGAAATTCGAAACAATAACGAATTTTCAAAATCAAAATGACAAAAATATGGCTTGCGGAATATGTCTGAGCCGAATTGTTTGGGTCATTGGGACATTTGAATTTAAAATTTGTTTCGGATTTCGTGCTTAGGATTTCGAATTTGCCGGACGAAATGCAACACCAAAACCCAATAACGATTCCGAATGAAAAGTCCGGTCAAGGGGGATGGATATGAATATAGCAATTGTCGGTGCCGGTGCGATGGGAAGCCTGTTCGGCGCGCTGCTGGCTGAGGGTGGCCATACGGTCTGGCTCTACGACATCTGGCAGGAGCACATCGATGCGGTCAACCAGAATGGCGTCACCATCGAGTTTGACGGCAAGCCTCGCCGGGTCAGGCTGAAGGCTGTTACTGATCCTTCGCAAATAAGAGAATCGGAGCTGGTCTTAATATTTGTGAAAGCCACACAAACCGAAGCCGCCGCCAAGACGGCCGCGCGACTCGCCGGCACCTCGGGGCTGGTCATGACCCTGCAAAACGGCATGGGCAACGCTGAAACGATCGCACAGTTCATCTCGCCCGATCGCATCCTGGTCGGAACAACCTCGCATGGTTCCACCATGCTCAAGGCCGGTTCGATCCGACATGCCGGAGCTGGCCCAACAACGGTCGGGATGTGGGCCACGGGTGAAAAAGCGTTTGAAAGTGCCCGGCAAATCGCCGATCAATTTACACGGGCTGGAATTGAAACCGGCGCCGTCAAAGATGTTCGCCCGGTTATCTGGGGTAAGCTGCTGATCAATATCGGCATCAATGCCATTACGGCCTTAACCGGCATCCGAAACGGTCAGATCCTCGATCTAGAGGTGACCCGGGAGCTTAGCCGTGCGGCAGTTGAAGAAGCGGCCGCAGTTGCCCAAGCCCAGGGAATCGAGATCCGCAAAGACGCGACCGATCATGTCTTTCAGGTGGCAGCCGCCACCGCGGCCAACCGTTCTTCAATGGGCCAGGATGTGGACCACCGTCGCCCGACCGAAATCAAGGCCATCAATGGTTTTGTGGTGCGCGAAGCCGAACGCCTGAAAATCGATGTCCCGGTCAACAAAACGTTAACGGTACTGGTGGAGACTATGCAGACGCATTATGCCAAATAAGGGGTCAGTCACAAGGTCAAAAGTTCAACGTTCACCCGCTTTGGCGTAAAGCACGGCACGGCGGGCAAGGTTCAGAGGTTGGATAACTACAGGATGCGAACAGAAGTCAAAAAGATCACGCGAAACCCTGAACCTTTGAACCTTGAACCCTGAACCTTTAAGCAAAGTTAAATTAGAATCCCAAAAGGAAGGAAACCAAAAAATGAGTAAAACAGTAACAATACCGGATATTTTGCAGGCCAAGGTCAAGGGACGCAAACTGGTGATGCTCACCGCCTATGATTACCCGATGGGTTTGCTGGCCGATCAGGCCGAAATAGACATGGTGCTGGTGGGCGACTCGCTGGGCATGGTCGTGATGGGATTGGACGGCACGGTTGAAGTGACCATGGAAAACATGATCCATCATATCAAAGCAGTTATGCGGGGCTGCAAAGGGCCGCTGGTGATCGGAGATATGCCCTTTATGAGCTATAACACCTCGGTCCGTGAAGCCATCCATAACGCCGGCCGTCTGATGAAAGAAGGCGGTTGTAATGCCATCAAACTGGAAGGTGGGCTGAATTTTGTCCCTACCGTTGAGTCCATCGTCAAGGCCGGCATCCCGGTGCAGGGCCACATCGGGTTAACACCCCAAACGGCCAGCGCGCTGGGGGGCTTTAAAATGCAGGGAAAGGATGCTGCAGCCGCCATGCAAATCATCGATGACGCCAGAGGCCTGGAGGACGCCGGTGTATTTTCCATTGTTCTGGAGGCCGTTCCGGCACCCCTCGGCAAATTGGTTTCCGAGGCCGTCAGAGTTCCGATCATCGGCATTGGTGCCGGGCCGGACGTGGACGGCCAGGTGCTGGTCACCCATGACATGGTCGGGCTGTTCGACAAATTCGTGCCCAAATTTGTCAAGCAGTACACCCAAATCCGAACCATCATCCTGGACGCCATGCAGGCCTATAAAAAGGACGTGCAGGAGGTAAGTTTCCCGGGGCCGGAGCACTCGTTCAAAATGCCCGAGGAAACACTCAATCAACTCAAAGCGATGATAGAAGATTAGCCAAAAGCTGTCAGCTGTCAGAAAACGAGAATATCACAACAGCTAAAAATTAAAAGCCATCGGGAAAAAATGAACATGAAGAATATTTGTTTTTTGTTTTTTTTTATTGTTGTTTTATTGGTGGGCTTTAACCTTACAGATGGGGCCGGCGATCAGAGTCTCAGTGCCAAAGAACAACTGGGTAAATCCATATTTTTCGATAAGCAACTATCGCTCAATCGCAATCAGTCCTGTGCATCCTGTCACGACCCTGCCGCCGGTTGGACAGGCCCGGACTCTGCCGTAAATGCCCGTGAAGCGGTTTATGAGGGCTCTGTTGTCGGCCGAAGCGGCAACCGCAAACCGCCGAGCGCTGCTTATGCAGCAACCCACCCCCAACTGCACCTGTTTATAGACAAAGAAGAAGACGAGCAATTATTTGTCGGCGGTAATTTTTGGGACGGTAGGGCCACCGGAGAAAAGCTGGGCAATCCAGCAGCCGATCAGGCCCAGGGACCGTTTGTAAACCCTGTTGAGCAGGCTCTGCCAGATATGCTCTGTGTCGTTTACCGCGTTTGCAACCCCGCCAGCCTTTATCCGGTATCCTTCGAGGAGGTCTGGGGAAGAGGTGCCTGTGAAATCAACTGGCCGGAAGATTTCGATAAAATCTGCGAACAGAATGAAATTTCGATACAGCTAACCGACAGCGAAATGGACAAGGCCGGTAAGATTTTTGATCAAATCGCCCTTTCTATTGCAGCCTTTGAGGCTTCGGCGGAAGTGAATCCCTTTTCTTCCAAATTTGATAAATATGTGAAAGGCCAAGTGACCCTGACTGAAATTGAACAGACCGGTTTAGATCTGTTCAAAAATAAAGGCAAGTGCGCCGAATGCCATGTTTTGGACCCGGGCCCCGGAAATACACCACCTCTTTTTACGGACTTTACATATGATAACCTGGGAATTCCCAAAAATCCTGAAAATCCATTCTATACCATGCCTTCAGAAATTAACCCGCAGGGAAACCGCTGGTTAGATAACGGTCTGGGTGGCTTTTTGCAGACCCACCTCGATTTCAGGGAAGACTTCCTGGATAACATCGGAAAACACAAGGTTCCAACGCTTCGCAACATTGATAAACGACCGCATCCAGATTTCGTGAAAGCCTACGGGCATAACGGCTATTTTAAGGATCTCAAACAGATCGTCCATTTCTACAATACCCGGGACACGCTGGGCATCTGCTGGGGCGATGAAGGGGAGATCGAGGGTGTAAACTGCTGGCCCCCGCCGGAGGTAACCCTCAACGTCAATTCAGATGAACTGGGAGATCTTAAGCTCACGGACGCTGAAGAGGATGCGATTGTAGCATTCTTAAAAACATTGACCGACGGCCTCGTTGATTAGAAGTGGTTTCAAAACCCCATCTAAGGCTCAATGGCTGCGTTGCCCCGCAGGGCGGGATTCGCTTCTGATTTTATAAATTAGG
>JASFGN010000264.1:0-5403 GCA_050123735.1 Desulfobacterales bacterium
CTTAAGCACGATATCGGCTGCGGAAACCGTCTGACTGTATTGAAAAGATCCCGGTAACGTGCTAGACAGGAAAAGAGGACGAAGCGCGTCCGTCAGCGGCACAACCCGCAGCCTCTTCGGCCGGAATATCGGGTGCCGGGACAATCATGAACTGACCGCCAACGAATTATCAAATGGGCAAGCTTATCGGAGTCTTCACCCACGCAGTTCGACTGCTGTTTTTGCCAAAAAAATAGTCTTCTGCTGCTCGACTGAAAGGTGGCAACCAGAAGACTATTTTATTTATAGTGTTGCGCTGCGCCGCTTGTTCAACCGGCGCCGGTTTACATTTTAACGTAATGGCCGCGAGATTTGGCCTGCACCATGCGTTTTTTGGAAAGCTTGTATAGCGCGTTGCTGAGCTGCCGTGAATCGAGACCCGTTTTCTTTTTCAGTGTTGCGATCGTTGCCCCGTTCGGGCTGCGGCGGATGACGCCATAGACGGTATCCAGTACGGTCTTGCCCCCGGCGGCAGTTGTTTTTTTGCGTGAAACAGTTTTAGGAGCTGTTTTTTTGCGTCTGGCAGGAGCTGCCTTTTGGGGCGCTTGAAGTTTTTCAACCTGTTTGCTAATTCTATCCACCTGCTTTGACATGCTAGTAAGGGATTTAGAAATTGTTTTCAGTTGATTTTTTATTCTCTTCATTCTATTTGTCCCTCCCTGTTAAGAGCGTTTTTATTTTAGAACAACTAATGTAGAGTAAGACAGCATCGGTAAAAGTCAATATTAGAGAAGATAATGAAGAAAAGTAATATCAATTTTCAGAAACGCTATGCCGGAGCCCTGAATCCGGATCAGCTTGCAGCGGTGACCCATACGCAAGGGCCGCTACTGGTTATCGCCGGTGCCGGAAGTGGCAAAACAAGAACACTTACCTACCGGGCGGCCTATCTGGTAGCAAAAGGCGTATCCCCGTCCGCTATCCTTCTGTTGACATTTACGCGCAAGGCTTCTCAGGAAATGCTGCGCAGAGCCACACAGTTGCTCGATGAGCGCTGCGGGAAAATTGCGGGCGGTACGTTTCACTCCTTTGCCAATGCCACGCTACGACAATATGCGTCGCATATGGGTTTGGACCCCGCCTTTGGAATCCTTGACCGCAATGACTCTGAAAACCTAATTGGGTTGCTGCGCAAGGAATTGCAGCCCGTAACCCGGCAGCGATCATTTCCCAGAAGCAAAACCCTGGCAGACATTTTCAGCCGGGCCGTCAACAAAGGCCTGTCACTTGATGAGGTCATTGAAAACGACTACCCGCATTTTGAGTCGCATCTTGAGACCATCAGCCGTCTTTATCGGTTATTCGAAATCCGCAAACAGGAACATCACTTCCTGGACTACGACGATTTGCTTGTTTATCTGCGTCGCCTCTTGGCCGAGTATCCGGACGTGCGGGATCGCATTTCTAAGCGCTACCATCATATCATGGTGGACGAATACCAGGACACCAATACCATTCAAGCCGAGATATTGTATCTTCTGACCCGCACCCATCAGAACATCATGGTTGTCGGCGATGACGCCCAGAGCATCTACGCCTTCCGGGGTGCCAATTTCAGAAATATTATCGACTTTCCGAAACGGTTTCCAGCCGCTCAAATCGTCTCCCTCGAAGAAAATTATCGCAGCAATCAACCGGTATTGACCTTAACCAATGCAATTATCGCACGGGCCAAGGAAAAATTTACTAAAAATCTATTCTCTCAAAAAAAAGACGGTGCCAAACCGGTCTTGCTAAACGCCGAAGATGAATACAGCCTATCCCGCTTTATTGTGGATCGGATCAAGGATTTTCAAAACCAGGGGGTGCCCATAAACGAAATTGCGGTTCTGTTTCGTGCCAGTTTTCATTCATTTGACCTTGAGATAGAATTGAGCCGGGAGGGCATCGCGTTTGTGAAGATGGGTGGATTTAAATTCGTTGAATCCGCGCATATTAAAGATGTCCTGGCACACATGCGTGTTATGGCCAATGTCTATGATCGCATCAGCTGGTACCGTATTTTGCTGCTGCTCGAAAAAGTTGGACCGAAAACCGCCCAGAAAATTTTTGAGGCGACCCTGGCGGAAAAATCAGGCTATACCGGCTTGCTTTCAGCCAAGGTGGCCGGCAGCAAAGCGCTTGAGCGCCTGAAAATGCTTTTTGCCACCCTGGATACCAAACCGATGACCGTTGGCGAAATGGGGCAAATTATTGTTGACTATTACATGCCGATTTTAAAAAACCGCTTTGATGACCACCCCCGTCGTGCAAGGGATCTGGAACATCTGGCTGACATCATGGAGCGCTACAAAAGTCTTGACGCGTTTTTAACCGATATGGCTTTAGAGCCTCCAACAGTCAGTTTTGAAAATAGCCTGTATGCGGATGCCGTCGGTTCGGACCGCTTGACACTATCAACGATACATTCCGCCAAGGGGCTGGAATGGCGCACGGTTTTTGTTATCTGGGCGCTGGACGGCAGATTCCCCTCGGTGCATTCACTGCATAAAGAAGACGAGCTTGAAGAAGAGCTCCGGTTGATGTATGTCGCCGCAACCCGGGCCAAAGAGAATCTGTTTTTTACCTATCCCAGCAATATCTGGGATCGCGGAACAGGATTGATACTCAACCAGCCATCCCGTTTTCTCGACAACATCCCGGATGACATCCTGGAGAAGGAATACGAATACCGCTAGTCACTGAAGAATCCCCACCATACAAATACCATAAACCCAACAATAGCGATAATGGCGATGAGGTAACCCGACCAGTTAAAAGGTCGTGAGGCAAATCCAAGCTTGTTCACGTCACCGAGCTTGGTGTTACACGATGGGCATCGGGTCGTGCGCAGTGGCAGATAGGAGTAACACTCCGGGCACTTTTTTACGCTGTAGCGCGTGCTGCCGGTGCGGCTGTGCGGTGCATCATCGAGCATCACGATCCTCCTTAGGTTACCTGAATCTTGTATGAAAATTAATGCAAAGTCGCGATTGCTTCATAAAGGCAGCGTATCGAGCAAGTTATAGAAGTACGACAAAATACCAGTAAGATATATATGGATGAAATTTATTTTATCGCATTAATTTTCACCCGCTGTGCGGGTGGTCGTTGACTCAGCTCTTCCAAAAACCCTCTTCAATGACAATTTCACTTTCATCTTTCTTACGATTCAACCAGGCTTCCATTGTCGTAAACGCTTTTTGTTGCAGCAGACGCGCCTTTATGTCTGACTTTTCTTTTTCAAATCCATCTAGAGCGGGCGCTTTCCGCTCGCGAAGGCTGATCACGTAATAGCCTTTTTGTCCTTTGATGGCGTCAGCGTATATTTTATTGCTCTCTGAAAGCGTAAAGGCTGCACGCGCAATGTCGGGTTCATATCCGATGACGGGTATCGGATCGGTTCGTTTGAAAAGCCCCGACGTCTGCGGTTTCAGGTTGAACTTCTCGGCAACGGCTGCCAGAGATCCCGTTTCTTTAATTTCGGAGACAATGGCCTGGGCTTGACGAAGGGCTTCGGCATCCTGTTTTTCTTTTATCAAATCCTTTTTAACTGCCGCCTTTACGGTTTCTAATTCCGGAATCTGGGCCGGTCGTTTTTCCAGCGCCTCAATCAGATAATACCCATTGCCCAGCTCCTGAATTTCACTGATCTCATTGAGGGGCAGTTCAAAGGCTGCCTCTGCAAGCTGCCGGGCATTTTGAGCCCCCTGCGGTCCTTTTTTCCGGGTGAAAAAATCGGTATAAATCATTTTCAAGTTGCGCTCTTTGACAAGATCGGCAAAATTTCGACCTTCAAAAGCCGCATTGAAAATCGCCTCAGCCTCATCATAGGCCAGGTTTCTGGACTGGTCGGCTTTCAGTTTGCTTTCTATCTCGGAGCGCGCTTCGTCCAGGGTCCGGATCGAAGCCGGATTGACCTGCTCAACTTTGATAATGTGCCATCCAAAATCGGTCCGCACCGGTTCGCTGATTTCCCCGGCTTGCATCGCAAAGGCCTTATCGGAAAATGGCTTCACCATATCCTGTCTGCGGAACGTTCCCAGGTCCCCACCTTTTGTTTTAGTGGGGCCTTCTGAATACTCCGCGGCCAGTTCGGCGAAATCCTCTCCGGCGATTGCCAGCTTATGAACAGCTTCGATTCGCTGGCGCGCTTCTTGGACTTGCTCGGGTGTCGCATTCTTATCAACTTTTATGAGTATGTGCCGTGCCTGCACCGTTTGCGGGCTTTTAAATTGTTCGAGGTTGCTCTCATAATAATCGCTGACGTCTTCTGCTGAAACGGTTACTTTGTCCTCGTAGTTCTCGGGGTTTAGATACAGATAGCGAATTTTAAGTTCAGGATCTGTTTTGTAGTTTTCTTTGTTTGCTTCAAAGTGAGCCTTAATCTCGTCGGCTGTGGCTTCTGTGCCCTTCATCTGCTGCGGTTCCAAAAGCACATAGTCGATATCGACTTCGGCATTATTGAATTTATACCACTGCTGCGCTTCGATATTCGACACCTTTATACTACCGGAAATAAAGCTCTGCAGTTTATTGATCGTAATCGCTTCGCGTTGCTCGTTTTCAAAGGTTTCAGGGGTAAGCTGCGTGCGGCTTAAAAAGTTGAGATAGCGCTGGTTGTCAAACACCCCTGCAGTCTGAAATGCGGCGATGCTGCCAATCGCCTGGGCAAGCTCTTCATCCGATACCTGGATTTTAAGTTTTTCAGCTGCCTGAAGCATCAGCACCCTATCAATCAGTTGGTCCAAAGCCCGTTTGGGCAACTGCAGTGTCTGCATAAATTCGTCATTTACGTTGTTACCGAATGACTGCCGCACCTGTTCAACAAGATTTCTATAAGTATTGCGATAATCATCCAGGGTGATGATGCTTCCATTGACTTCGGCCACGCGGCCCGAGCGTCCGGAAGTATAGCGTTGAACACCCCAGGGGATAAAAACAACGATGATGGCAGCCAGTAAAAATTTGATAATCCAGCTACTGGCATGTTTACGCATTAAGCTTAACATTCAATTCTTCTCCTCGGTGGTTCAGGGTTCAAAGGTTCATCAAAGCTTAAATAACCAGGAACGCAGAACGTTGAACGGAGAACCCTATCCTATAAGAAATATCACGAAAACATAAAAGAAGGGAAGCATAAAATCAGGAAATAAGGGTTAGCGGATTTTCCTGCTTGTCGATTTTGGTCCCCACGGTCTCAGAGCAGTAAGCGCATAGATATTCGTATTTATCACCTTCAGGCAATACCAGCAGCAATCGTTTGCGCACCGGAACCGCCTGTTTGCATTTCGGACAATAGAGCTCGGTGGCGTCAAATTCCTTGTAAACATTTGCGTCGGTGGGCTCACCGGCCAGCCTATTTGGCGGCATTGGATAACGTTT
>JASFGN010000265.1:0-5401 GCA_050123735.1 Desulfobacterales bacterium
AGGATTCCATAACTTTAGTCACTTTAGATCATTTTAGGCATTTTAGGCACCTGCTAAAGTTTCCCATATGAATGTCGAGCTTAATATAACCCCGGTCCATCCGGAATTAACGCGGCACCGCGATTCCCTTCAGAATATTCTCGATAACCTCCTTGACCGTAAGCCCTTCGATTTCATATTCGGGGCGTAATATCAGACGATGTTCCAGGACCGGATAGGCCATCTGTTTGATGTCATCGGGCGTCACATAATCCCGACCGCTAATGGCTGCAAACGCCCGGCTCGAAAGTAAGAGCGCCTGGGTGGCCCGCGGCCCGGCACCAACCATTATGCTTTGATGGTCGCGCGATGCGCGCACAATATCGACAACATAGGCAACCAGGTCTTCCTTCACCAGAATTCCCGCCATGGCCGCCCGCAGTTTGGTAATCAGTTCTTCGGTGATAATTTGTTGCACCGCTCCACTGGCCAGGGTGTTCTCGGGTGCATCTTTCCCCAGCATCCGCTGGGCCAGGGTGAGTTCTTCGGTTTTGCCCGGCGGATCCATGTTAATCTTGAGCATAAACCGGTCTTTTTGTGCTTCCGGCAATGGATAGGTACCTTCATATTCAATCGGGTTCTGGGTGGCAAATACCGTAAAATTGGGCGATAAACGGTGCGTGTCGCGGTCGATGGTTACGGTGCGCTCCTGCATGGCCTGCAGCAACGCAGACTGGGTTTTGGCAGGTGCCCGGTTGATTTCATCGGCCAGCAGAAAGGTGCAAAAAACCGGGCCTTTGACCAGTGAAAATTCATTGGTCTGCAAATTGAATACATGGGTTCCGGTAATATCGGTCGGCATCAGGTCCGGTGTAAATTGGATACGCGCAAAATCACAGCGCATCACATGCGCAAGGGTTCTGACCAGCAGTGTTTTGGCGATGCCGGGCACCCCCTCAATCAGCGCATGGGTGCCGGTAAAAATGGCAATTAACGCCAGGTCAACCACATGGTCATATCCGATGATCACCTTGGCCACTTCCTGTTTGGTTCGCAACAGAGCCTTCTTCAAAATCTGGGTGTTCTCATTCATTGTGTCTTCCTTTTGAAATTATGCTACACATCCGCCGATAGCCGATGACCGGATCGCCGGATGGCACACCATGGGCATTTATTTTCTCAAAAACCATTTTTGCCGCATCGCTATTGCTGCCTGCGAAGCGCTGATTGCGCTGAAAGGCACGCCGCCATTCGCGGGCGCAAATTTGCAATATCTGCCGTTTGGGGATATTGCGGCGCAGCAGGCTGATCAAACCGTGGGTCGAATCCCGGGTAACGTAGACATCGCGCTCCGACCGATCGTAGCCGTCTCGGCGTGGCGGCACGAAATAAACTGAATTTTTCCAGACAAACAAAACCGCCAGAACACCAAGAGCAAAAATAAACCACTGGAGGCGATACTTTTTAATTAAACTCAGCACACCGGGTTGCCTGCGGATACCCAGATGGGTCTCATCAAAGACGATCCGGCTGTTTTGCCCGACCGTCCAGGCCAGTAGCTGCGGATGGCGCTCGGATCGCATCGCTTCGTTACTCATGTAAAAACTGTCGGCCGACAGCACCAGGCTGCCATTCCCGAAAGATCTTTCAACAATGACCGGCCGGCCCTCTGCGGTATAAATGACGCGCCAGTTGCTGTCCAACTGATCAAAATACAGGACCGTATGCCAGGAAATCGTTTGAGGAAGCTCCTTTGCATCGGCCTCTGACGACGCAGGGCTCTTTTTAACAGCTTCGGTCGCCGGTTTTTCGGCAAAGTTCAACACCAGCCCCCATATTTCCGTCAACGCAACGCAGCGGCCCTCACTTTTCGAAACCGGGGGGTCGGCAGGATTCCCGGACGGCTCGATCCCCTCGTCGGCCGACGTTTCAGCGTCATCGGATTTCTCAGGGGAATCGGTGTCGGGATCACCTGAATCACCGGCACGCGGCCGGCTGCATGTTGACATCCGCCAGGCGGCCGGTTTTTTCTCGATCGGCAAAAAAGACAGCACCAGTCGCCCCCCACCGGCGGTCAGACGATCGATGGTTTCAACCCATTTTGCCGCCACGGATTCTGAATCAAAAACCGCTGTTCCGATATGAAAAAAGGTGGTGGATTCCTTGAATTCCAGGTTATCCGTTTGCCGGTAGTTGCGCTGAACCGAAATGTCTCCCAGATTTTCCAGCCCGCGGTAAAATGCCCGGCTTCCGAGCGGATCACTGCGCAACGTTGAATAGGCCGGATAAACGTCCCCGGCTTCAAAGCGCAGCAAAAACAGATGAATAACTCCAAGCCCAAAGCCCAGGACGATGATCGCAAAAACAACGGCGCGTATGGTGTTAGCTCTGGACAAGGGTCATCATCCTTTTCTGAAGAGCGGCAAAATCATCCAGCTGGGGCTGTTTGATGGTGTACAACCCGTACCAGACGCGTTCAAATACTTGCCTGCTCGTTGTAAAATCGGTCAACAGTTCTTCCTTCTGGTGCGCCCTGCGGCGCAGCTCTATTTCATATTCACGATTGGACTTAAACTTTTCAATTGTAATCAACCCGTGCTCGGCCAGGCCGGCCAGGGTTGCCAGGTAGAAGGCCCGCAGGGCCAATCGCAGCTTCCCTTTGCCGGCGAATTCGGCTGCCAGGTCCAGCCAGCGATTTACCGGCAGGTCGGCTGCGCTGGTGTCTTCATCTTCCAGATCGGGTAAGGATTCAACGGGTGCAGCAACAATCTCGCCATTGCCGATCTGACGTCGGCTCCAGGAGCGCCACAGGATATAGGCCAGAACAACGAACAGGCCGATAAGCAATGCGATTACGGCAAACCGAACAGCGGATATCCAATCCGTATCCGATGAAACTTCTCGACGCTCACCGGTCGGCAGCAAGGCAAGCAGCCAATCAATGAATTGATCAATCCAGTCAAGAACTGTTTTGATGCCTTCACCAAGTTTGTCGACAATCCAGGCCACAACTGAAGCAATCGGACCTTTGGGCTCTGCTCTATCGTCGGCCGGCAGTTCTCTGGGCATTCGCCAGGAAAATTCCCGTTGTTGCAACACGTCATCTATCGAACGATTTAGTTCTTGCGGAGCGATCATCGGCGCCTGCCGGGCCGCTGCGGGCGAGGAACTGCCGGTCAACACGGCGAGCACCACCAAACCGATCACTGCCGCTGTGCGCGCTGCCACCAACCCCTTTAGTCCCATTTTTAAATCATCACCGGAATGAATGGCCGAACCATAGAAACATCGCAGCGCGTAAACCGTTCTGACCAGCGGGTTCATGCACAAATAGGAAATGCCGATCGTTGCCACCCAGAAAGTGGTATTGATCATATGAAACCCGCTGAGCGTAAACAAGGATTCGATCCCGAGATATTTTTTAACCAGATGCGGCAAAATATAAATGGCACTGGCAACATTAAGAAAAACGACGATACCAAAAATAGAAAAAATAGACATTAAGATATGATTCTGACGCGGCCATAGTCTGGCCTGTGACCACGCCTTTTGACATATCATTTTTACACTTCCGTCATCGTTTACCGCTTCAACGGTGGCGTTTTGATAAAATGCATAGCACCAGCCAAAGGGCAACGCGATCACAGCCGCCAGCGGCAAAATAAAAAAGGCTGTCGCATGGATCAATGCTTGCGATGCCACCAGTGACAGGATACGGTGATAAGACCAGCGGGGCGGTGATTCGCCGCTCAATGTCATTTTTACGCGGGCGGCAAAAACAACATGCCAGCATTTCATCCATATGTAGAGTAATGCCAGGCCCAGCGAGGCCACTGCATGATAGCGCTGGGCATCGGCACTGCGGCTCATATCCGCCCAGAAATAAAACAACGCCAGCACAAAGGGCAGCGTTCCGATGGCGTAAGTGGACAGAAGTGACAGGGGTGCCTTGCGCAGGACATGCACGGCTTCTTCCAGCAGCAGAATTGCACTTCGGCGGTGCTCTTTGGTCTTGGGGTTCATGGTCAGTTCCACCACCCCTTTTCCCATAATGTCCCCTCGTGAAACGCCGCTGGCAGCGAAAGCAAAATCTGGCCCAGGTAATAAAAAAACACCCACAGCAACGTTGCACCCGCCAAAAACTGCATCATCCGCATCAAACCGCCGAACCCGCTCCGATCCGACCGGTCCGCATCGGCATCGGCGTTCAAACATGCGGCGCACAGCACCTGATCCCTGTGCTCGGTGACGCATTCGCGGCAGAAATAGCGCCGGCATTGCGGGCAGCGCGCAACCGCCTCCCGCAGCAGATGATTGAAACAGCGTTGATGCAGCAAATCTTCCATCAGGAAATCCTTTTGGGTGCCGCCGCGGTATCCGGCGTGGGCTCAACCCGTGCAACCGACCTCTGGGTTCGTCGAAAATTTCTCAACAGCCAGAGTCCCGGTATGCCGATGACCACCGCAGCACCGAGCGCAATAATGTTAAGGGTCATCATCAGGGGATTGTCCCAGGGTGTGGTATCGGATACCAGTTTGATCATCTCCCACTGGTTCTGGACAATTTCCGGGTTTTTGAATGCCAGCGCCATGCTGATGATATAACTGCTGACAAATGAGAAGCAAACATAGGCCAGCGCCGCCCAGGTCATGGTGCGGACCGGGTGCTGCAAATTACTGTCATGTTGTTTGACCAGCGCCAGCACCACGCAGATGCCCATCATCAACATCACGGCGCCGCCTGCAAAGGTCAGGCCCACGTGACTCAAGACAAAACCAAGCGCCACAATCAGGCCGTTGAAACTCAACAAAGCAAATAGCATCTGATGCACGCGGCCGCTTTCATGTTTGAAGGCTTTGGGTGCTCTTTGAATCAGGCGAGTCAGCGGGCGTTTTTTTTTTGTGCCTGAAAGCTCGGCTCTCTGCTGGATGAGGGTTTCCGGTGGAAGATGCCCCTGGAAGCGTTCGATGATCGGTTTGAGTTGATTCATGACCGCCTGCGCTGTTTTGATACGATTTAAGGAGTGCAATTTTTCAGTCTGAACAGCCGTCAACAGATGGGTTTCGCATGTGGGACCCTTGATAAGATTGGAGATGAAGATGCTCAGGATCACGATCGCTATGATGGCATTAAACGCCAGCCAGCCACCCGAGGTGGTTGCTGCAAATAAACCGAAAAGGCCGGCCAGAGCGCCCGTTACGAAATTTTGAACTTTGCCGACGTCTGTCCTGCGGGTAATAATCGCTTGAATGTCATTGAAGTAATATCGCTTATAGTCTTCCGTGCCCCAGCGCGCATAAATCTGCATCAGGTGGTCTTTGCCGCGCCACAGCGTATGCTGCCCCATGATAAAGCCTTTTTTCTTGCCGGGCAGCCGCCGGTATGTCGGTGGTGGTGGTACAGCCATAATAATGATAACTCA
>JASFGN010000266.1:0-5399 GCA_050123735.1 Desulfobacterales bacterium
GAGCATGTAAATAAGACGCGTTGTCCCTTGGAGGGCTGATTGCTTTTTTTGCACGAAATATGCCATACACCGAGAGTAAAATTGAATCAGCATATCCAGGCATTTATAGGTTGCACCGGCTTCGTTTCGTTTGGATGCCGGCTTGATTTTTGAAAAATTACAAGATTATTTTAGCAAATTTTCGAAAATCAAAAGTTTCTCCTAAAGACAATCAAAAGGATGGCTATCGGGTGTTTATCAGATCCGTTCAGCAGTTCATACTAATCAGATCAGGCGCCAGTTCGTCAAGAAAATACTTGATAAAATCACCTTGGCCGTTTGCCGCTTATTGATATCTTCGTTTTGATTATTTTCGACGGCTCTGATATGGAACAATTGTTTTGGTTGTATTAACAATTTAAGAGCTCTTGAGTGCGGCTTATATGAACATGCGAGCCATGGATGCCGAATCAATGAAAAGAGAGACCGTATCATTCAGCCGGGTCCTGCCGATTGCCATTTTGGCAGGAGCAGTGCTGTTCTATAACGTTGCCTGTCAGAGACCGCAAACAAGCGCCCTGCCCGCTCAACCGCAAGCTGCAAAAAAGAAGGTTTATACAATCGGCCATCGGGGAGCGGCGGGTCTGGCACCGGAAAATACGCTGGCGGCCTTTGCCCGGGCATGTGAGCTTGGTGTTGATGGGGTGGAATTGGATGTGCTGGTCTCTGCGGACGGTGAGACGGTCGTATACCATGATTTCCACCTCAAGCCGGAACTGACCCGCTCGCCCGATGGTCAATGGCTGGATTCGGATGAGCCGCCGGCGATCAAGGATATGCAGCTCGCTGAACTGAAGGCCTATGATGTCGGCCGTCTGAAACCCGGCAGCCGCTATGCCCGGCGCTACCCCGAGCAACAAGCCGCAGATGGTGAGCGCATTCCCACACTGCGCGAGGTCATCCGGTTGCACAAAAAACAGTGTAACCCGACGTCCCAGCTGTGGGTTGAAATTAAGACGACGCCTGAAAAACCCGGTCTGACGCCCACACCGGAGGCTGTCAGCGAAAAGGTGGTCACGCTATTGCGCAGCGAAGGGGTCGCTGATCGCGCCCGCATTCTTTCCTTTGACTGGCGCAATCTGGTGCATGTGCAGAAAATCGCCCCCGACATTGCAACCGTTTATCTTTCCCTCGAAGGGATGCGCTTAAACAATATCAAGCCCGGCCAGCCCGGGGCCTCCCCCTGGATGGCCGGCCTGGATATCGATGACTTTTCCGGTTCCATTCCGCGCGCCATTCAGGCAGCCGGCGGTCGCTACTGGGCTGCATATTACAAACATGTGACGGCCGCCAGTATCCAAACGGCCCATCAACTGGGCATCCAGGTATTCGTGTGGACACCCGACGACCCGTCGGATATGAAGCGCCTGATTGAAATGGGCGTGGATGGCATCATCACCAATCGCCCCGACCGTCTGAAATCCGTTCTGGACGTGTTTTCTTCGAATTGATCGTATACCCCTAAAATCCTTGAACATTCGAGAGGTCGAAGATTTTTTCAAATTTTGTATTTGGTGTTTAGTATTCTAACATGCCGATATGCCGTCATATAGTGCAACGAAACACCAAACACTGGATGAATTCGACTCTTAACGAATTCATCAACCTTACCGGTCATGTCAAAATCATGCACTTCTGCGGGTTGAGATACAGGAAAATCTCCTGGCCTTCTTCCTGCGCCAGATGATGCGGAGCCTGCACCCGGATCAGGGTATCGTTGATGCTCACAAAAAAGAACAGAAAATTCCCCAGATAGGCCTTGTGGACAATTTTGCCCTTGAACACGTTTTCCGAAGCCTGCGGCGGTTCGATAAATACCTCCACATCCTCGGGCCTTATGGATGCATATACACTTGCGCCTGGTTTTGCAGATGTGCTGTCCGGCGTGGTACACACCAGCCCGTCGCTGAATTCGGTGCGCACCGAAACCGCATCCTGGCCATCCAAAACGGCGACGACCTCCCCGGACATAAAGTTCATTGTGCCGATGAAATCGGCCACAAAGCGATTGGCCGGTTTCTGGTAGATATCACGGGGATTGCCGATCTGGACCACGTTACCCGAATCCATGACGGCAATCCGATCCGAGATCACCATGGCTTCGGCCTGGTCGTGGGTGACATACACCGCGGTAATGCCCATGCGTCGGACCAGGCTTTTGATCTCAAATCGCAATTCCTCTCTGAGCTTGGCATCCAGGTTGCTCAGGGGTTCATCCAGCAGCAGTACTTTGGGATTGGTCACCAGCGCGCGTGCAAGCGCCACCCGCTGCTGCTGGCCGCCGCTCAACTGGGCCGGGTATCTATCCTCCAGGCCGGTCAGTCCCACCAGTTCCAGAACCTTTTGCGCCTGTTCACGAATTTTGGGCTTGGAAATTTTCTGAAGTTTCAAACCGTAAACAATATTGCTGAAGACCTTCATATGCGGCCAGACGGCATAGTTTTGGAACACCATGCCGATGCCCCTTTTGGATGATGGGACAAATCCCTGTGATAGCATGGGCTGGCCGTCGATGATGATGTCGCCCTCTTCCGGTCTTTCCAATCCGGCAATGCAGCGCAGGGTGGTTGTTTTGCCGCACCCGCTGGGCCCCAGCAACGTCAGCATTTCGCCTTTGTCGATTTCAAGCTGAATCCGATTCACGGCGATCACGTCTTTAAAGCGCTTCAGCAGATTCTGGATCTCGATAAATGCCATCGTTCTTTGCTCCTGTCCGGTTTTCAAATATCAGATCTCAGAGGACAGCCTGCGACGAGCTCAGCCGAGTCGAAAACAGAGGACAGATCATAGACCCGCTGTTTCAGCCTCCCGGTTTTTATATCTGTCTTCTGACATCTGACCTCTGTCATCTGACAATATTACTGCTCCCCTGCCCCCCAGGCGGCCTTGAGAACACCGCCTCCGATTCTGGATATAATCAGCAGCAGGATAAAGGTGATCACAATCATCAAAAAAGCCATGGCAGCGGCAATGCCAAACTCCATACCGCGGTGCCAGTTTAAAAAGATGCCGATGGGCAGCGTTTCCCACCCGCCGCGATACAGGAATATGGCCGTGGAAATCTCCTGGAAGGCGATGATGAAAAACATCACGACACCAACCAGCACGCCTTTGAGCAATAGCGGCAGGGATATGTTAAAAAAGGTCCGAAGCTTGCCTGCGCCCGACACCTCGGAGGCCTCCTCCAGAGAGGTGTCCAGCTGCAGGTACGAGGAATGCGCCATCCGCAAGAAATAGGGCAGGCGCCTCGAAAACAGGGCCAGCGGCATGATGATCCAGTGGGTCGCCAGGGGAATGCCTTTCCAGAATGCCAGCAGATAGCTGACACCGATAGCGATCCCCGGAAACGCCAGCATCAACGTAATCACAAAATCGAGCGCATCTCTGCCCGGCACGCGGGTGCGCACGATCAGATAAGCGGCGGGCAGCCCGAAGGCAATCCCGAAAATCAGGGCGATCCCGCTGAAGACAAAGGAGTTTTTAATCAGGCCCGGGCTTTCCAGCAGGATGAGCCTGAAATTTTCAAGGGTCCAGTAGGTGGGGAAGGCTTCAAACACCCATCTCCTGGAAAAAGCCGCCAGCCCCAGCACGATGGGAATCAGCAATACGAGGATGGCGATAAAAACCATGTACGCATAGGCGCCTGTTTTCACCCATGGACTCGGCGCGATGACCCGGCCTTCAGAGGTGGTCCCTTTGGACAGGCCGGTATATTTTCGGCGCTCGACCCACCAGCGCGCCAGCAAAAAAAGGCTGATGCAAATAACCGCCGAAACCACCACCGCCACAATGCCCATGTATTTGCGGTGCACATCGGTAAAGTGATAGGCGATGTTGATATAGGACACCGAGGGCAGATAGTCCACCTGCCCCAGAATCAGCGGCGTCAGCCAGTCGGTAAAAGGCCACAGGAAGACCAGAACGGCGCCCGCCATATAGCTGGGTGTGCACAGCGGCAACGTGATGGTGAAAAACCGCCGGATACCGCTGGCGCCCTCCACCTCTGCGGCTTCCTCAAAGGCGGGATCAATGTTGGTGAAACCGGCCGAAAGGCCCAGAACGATAAAGGGCAGCATGTGCAGGGCCTGAATGAACACCAGCCCGTGGCGACCGTAAATAAAATTGATGGGCTCTTCAATCAGCCCGTAATCCATCAGCAGCAGATTGATGGTTCCATATTTGCCGAAAAAGATAATAAAGGCAAATACACCGGCAAAGGCCGGCAGGACAATCGGCAACAGGATCAGGGCGGTGAAAATCGTCTTGCCCCGGTGGCGGTATCGCGCCAGGATGTATGCCAGGGGCACGCCGAACACGGTGGTCGTCACCACCAGCAGCGTGCTCAGCAGCAGGGTATTGCCAAAGGTTTTAAGATAGTAGGTATCTTTGAAGAATTCGATATAATTATCGATGCCCCAACCGCCGGTGGCGGAGATTTTAAAACTTTCCACGACCAGGTATGACAGCGGGTAAAGCACAAAGAAGGCAATGATCAACCACAGAAGTGCTGCCAGAGAGATGTTTCCGCGGGTCATTTCATATCCTTTCCTGCCTGCTGCGGGGGCGAGTGAACAAGCGATGGCCCGCCCCGTTAAATCTCCATAAAGACAATGGAGCAAATTTTAACAGGGCGGGCCTGTATTCCGGCCAACAATGTGTCGATGGTTGCCTCAGGATAATTTTCTATCCCTGTCGTCTTCGCAGCGCAATGATGAATGCGACCACTGAAATCACCAGAGCCAATGCCAGCAGCAGGATAATTCCAGCCGGAATCTCCATTTTGGGCGCAGCTGCAGGGGCTTCAGTGGTGGCGGGAGCCGCAGCGGCAACGACAGCAGCGGAAACCGCGCGGGCTTCCGTGGCAGCCAGACGCGCAGCTGCGTAATTGCCGTCGATTTCAAAAAGCTTTCGGGCTTCATCTATTTTGGCCACCGCCTGTGTCACATCTTTCTGCTGGGCTTTGGCCGCCTCGATTTCACCCTCAACTTCTTCGATCAAGAACAGGCTGCCTTTCAGCTCACCCCACTTGCGATAGATCTCAAACTCGTATTTCTTGTTGACCTCGTCCCATCGCTGGGTCGCCTGGTCCAGGTCGTACTCGATGAAGTCAACATTCAGTTCCCAGAACGAATCAACGCCCAGCGCCTGCGCGGCGTGGGAGGCCATTTCGAGACCTTCTTTTTCCCACTCGGAGAATTTAATGTCCGTGCGGGCTGCAAAGTAGCGGCCTTCCAGCACGTATTTCTGGCCTTCCATGCTGAACAGCCAGTCCAGGAAGATTTTGCCGACCGCTTCGTTGGGTGCGCCTTTGAGTAATGCCACGGCTTCGGGAACCAGGATCGTTTTTTCAGGCAGTAAAT
>JASFGN010000267.1:0-5358 GCA_050123735.1 Desulfobacterales bacterium
ATTTGGAAAACCCAATCAATCGATCCTGTCAATCCAGGCGTTCAAAGAGGCGGTCATCGCAAATAGTTTATCTTGAAAAATAAGCGCGCCGTCGATATCACCTCCAGCGACCAGATCTTCTGCCCGCTGTAAGGCCCTGGCCCGGGCAATTTGGCGCTTGGACCCCGTCAGCTTTCCAATACCGATCGTAACCAGCTGGCCTGCCAGATCGGTATTGGGGTCGATTTGTTCAGCAGGCCTCTGCCGTATGTTTGGATCCCGGACGAAACAGGCATTCGCAATTGCCGTCGAGGCAGCATCTGCGATAGAGGCATTTTCGGCGAGTACCGTGACCGCCGATGCAATTCCACGGGTGAAACTTCTACCGCCGATGCCGCTGGTGGTCACGCCCCAGGATGGCCGGCGGTCATCCAGCCGGGCAATATGGGATATATCCAAACTGTCTAGGTGCGGTCGGATCCCGACGGTTGCGGTTTGACCGGCTGCCAGCCGAATGGCAATATCGCCGCCGTTGTCCACCACGACTTTGGTGAGTCCGCGATCAAACAACCAGTCGGCCACAGCATCAGCAATCGTTCCCGCTACGGCCGCCATGGGTGTTAGATCCGCATCACCAACCGCTTTTACGCTTTGAATCATCCGCTGCGCGAGATGTTCGTCCGGCGGTATCGCTATTTGTCTGACCGGCAGAGCCAGTATCGTACGATGTTCGGCGACCGCTTTCAGATACCCGAAGGACACCTCTGCGGCCTGCCGGCACAGGGCTATTTGCGGTGAGCCGTTTTGCCAGGCACGGATGGCCAATCGCATCGGCCCGCATTCAGCCAGCATGGTTTCTTCATCCAGCAGCGCTATCGTTTGTTCATAGGACATCTAAACGTTTCCTCCGTATAACCGCAAATCCGAAACAATATCGAAATTCAAATTTTTAAATGTTACTGCCCAAAAGGACCTTCATATTCTCGTGGCCTCATTATTTCTGATTTGGCTTCTTTGCTGAAAACGGTTTTAGGGCCTCAATGTGGCCGCCCATGGCATGGTAATCTTTGAGTTCCATCGTATACTCCAGCGGACAGATGGTGGCCGGCGTGGGTGTCCAGTAAAACGAGCCGCTTTTGACGCGTTCGACATCCACCATAAAAGAAATGCCGCCCCCCGGCATGATAAATCCGGGAGAGCCGCCAACGGTCAGATGGGCCTGACCGGCATGCACCGCCCGGGTAAGTTTGATCGGATAGCGCGTCACCCCGGCCCGCGCGCTGCCGCCGGCACCGGCGGTATAAATGGCCGAAACCCGGGAAGGCTGGCAGCTGTCTGCAATGGCCTTCAAAGCCGTTTTGGCATTCTTAGAAAGGCTCATTTCAGTGAGGGTGCCACCTTTACCGATTTTAAACATGGCACCGTTTTGGCCGGTGGTCTCGGTAATCAGTATCGTCATGCCCGGGCGGGCTGTTTGCATATCGATTGAGCTGATGACATCGGCAGGGTTGATAATGGAGGTTCCCCCCCACCCGTTGCCGTGGTCGCCGAAATACCTTCCCGGGGTGCTTTCGCTGAACTTCAGCCGGATGCCGGTGGGCCTGGCACCCGCATAGACGCCGGCCACGTGCCGGCTCATCTGTCCGGTAATATGCGAATCGATGATGATAACCTCGTCGGCAGCCGCTTTCAGCAGGGGCGCAAACAATCCCATGGTGGCGCTGCCGCAGCCCACACGCATCCTGGTCGCCTCTTGGCCGTCAATGATCGGCGGGTATCCCACCTGGACTTCCAGCCGACTGCCCTTCTCGATCTTAAGCTTAACCCGTTTGCGATTGGCAATGTCGGTGATGGTGCGGGCAATCACAAAACCGTTTTTCCCGGTCATGCGATTGACACCGCCGATATGCAGCATTTTAGAGCCGTATTGTTCGGTCTCCACCATGCCGACTTCTCTTTTACCCACGAAAATTCGATCTCCTTCTTTGCCGATGGGGATATCCGTATCGATTTTGACGATAATGGAACTGTAACTCAAAGGAACTTCGGTCACCACCGTGACGACATCCACACCGCGCCTTCTGGCCTTTACGATATGGGGTGCCGGTTTGCAATCCGGATAGGTGGTCCCGGCACCAATTGCCGTTATCAGGGGTTTGCGGATATTGGCCTTGGGCTCGGGGCCGACGATATTTTTGACATCACCAAAAGAGTGCAGCCGCGTGAGCCGGACCAGTTTTCCCGCCTCGTTGCGATACCGATGGCAGGCGCCGATGAACCCGGGCTGGATCCAGCATTTGATTGGACAGGCATCACATTCAATCGCCTCTGCCGGCATGCTTTCGGCAGCAACCACCGCATCACTTTCGCAAACGCGCATGCAAACGCCGCAATGGGTGCACCCGTGATCATTGATGACCGCCTTTTTCTTGACCAATCTGACGGCAGCGACCGGGCAATCGCGCACGCAATACCCGCAACCAATACACTTTTCCTTGTCAATATCCATGACGTTGTTCAAACAGCAATGGGTTTATATACATTGTCTGATTTAACCAGCAGGAGTGATGGCGTATCGGAGTGCTGGAGTACTGTTTTCTATGCCGCTGAATATCTTTTCCAATACTCCAGTGCTCCATCACTCCATTACTCCTGTGTCTAAAGCTAAAATAGAAGCCATTAAACTTTGCATTGATAAACTCCCGCTCTGCTTAAAGAACCTTAGGCTTCCGCACCGGCGGCGGCGTATTGCGGCTTTTGGTCACTACAATCTCGCCATCAACCAGCACCATGGCAACTGCGGGCACATCACCGGCTTTAATGGCAGCCAGCGCATCCGCTCCAACCGAGCCCATGGGCGTATCCATGATCACCAGGTCTGCTTCTTTTCCTTCGGAGATCACACCGCGGGGCAGCTTGTGAACGCGGGCCGTATTGCCGGTGGCCATACAAATGGCCTCTTCGGGTTTGATGGCCGTCAAGCTGGCCAAGTGGCAGATCACTCTGAGCACACCCAGTGGAATCACCCCGGTACCGGAAGGCGCATCGTTTCCGATAATGATGCGATGCAGAGCTTTTTGTTCTATGCACAAATTGGCGGCTTCCACCGCGACCTTGGGATTGCCGCAATGTACGATTTCCAGGGCCAGATCGGTTTTCGTTACCAGGCGCTGCACTTCATCCATGGCAACTGCGGTCGGCCCGCCGTTGATATGGGACACGATATCGGGATTGGCCTGGATGACCATTTCCGCTGTTACCGTGCTGCTGCCCGGAATGGAGGTCCCGCCGGCATGCATCATTACCGTCATGCCGCATTCTTTGGCCCATTGCACCATCGGTGCGGCATCTTCTGGATTCTTGACGGTCCCCAGCCCAATTTCACCGACGGTTCGTACACCTTCCCTGGCCAGTTCTTCAAAGTCACTTTTGACAAGACCTTTTTCCAGTATCACCGAACCGCCGACAACTTTTCCGCCGCCCGGTCTGAAATTGGCAAAGGATTTGGCAGCCAGAATGGCCAGCGCCTTGGTACCGGCCGGATCCTTGGGGCGCCCCGGCAGATGAACTTCCCCGGCGGAAATAAAGGTGGTCACACCCCCATGGACCTCACTTTCCAGAAATCCGGTCTGTTTTTGCCTGGGGGTATAGTCTCCCAAAACCGTGTGACAGTGTGAATCAAACAGGCCCGGTGTGACGGTCGCGCCATCACAGTCAATGATCTTTTTGGCATCTGCGGCATCCAGATCGCTTTCCAGGCCAACCTGTTTGATCTTGCCGACTTCGATTAAAATCGCATCGCCTCGCAGAATCGGATCGGCAATATCGCCACTGACAATTGTGCCAATATTTTTGAGAAGGACTTTAGACATTTTCCACCTCCCTGGGACCAAAATGGCCGGCTTTAATACTGGTTTCCAACACGCGCTCTAAATTGGCGGGTAACTCATAAATTCTTTCACCAAGGGCATTTGCAAGGGCATTGACGATCGCCGGTGCGGTCGGAATCAAGGCCGGCTCGCCCACACCCTTGGCGCCGAACGGACCGGTCGGCTCCGGTGATTCCACAATGATGGGGATAATTTCGGGCATGTCGGCACAGGTGGGAATCAGATAATCTTTGAATGAAAGGGTTTGCCCGGGAACAAAGGCCTCCATCAGGGCAAAACCCATCCCCATGGCCACGCCGCCGCAGATCTGCCCCCTGACGTTTTGCGGATGAATGGCCTTGCCGACGTCATGGGCCGCTACGATTTTTTTCACCTGAACTTCACCGGTTAAGGTGTCGACTTTGACGAGCGCCAGCTGGCAGGCGAAGGCATAGGTCGCATAGGGCACGCCCTGGCCGGTCTCCGGATCCAGCGGTACGGTCTCCGGGTCAAAAAATCCGTTCCAGGTCAACGGCAGGCCCTTTTTATGAAGTCGCTGCGCCAGCCATGAAAATTTAACCCTGTTGTCGGGTTCGGCTGTATCGAAGACGAAACCGGAATCCAACTGCAGATCCGTTTTGGGGACTTTAAGTTTGTTCACCGCTTCGGTCAGCAACACATCGGCCAGCTTTTGAGCAGCATCTTTAACCGCATTGCCGGAAATATAGGTCTGACGGCTGGCGGAGGTCGCACCGGCATTGGTGGTACATTTGGTGTCCGCCACGACCATGCGGATATCTTCGGGTGCCAGGCCCAGGGTTTCAGCGGCAATCTGCGCCAGGGCCGTGGTGGACCCCTGCCCCAGCTCCGCGCAACCGGTAAACAGCGTGATGCGACCGTTGCTGTCCATGGTCACTCTGGCTGTCGACGGGTTTTGCACACCGGTATTGCCGATACCGTACCACATGCAGCCGATGCCCAGGCCCCTTCTGATATGTAAAGCATCGGATTCTCTTAGCCAGTGCGATTGGGCCTGCTCGTAATGCGGCTGAATGGAATCCAGGCATTCGCCGATCCCCACGCTGGCCGTCAGTTTCTGACCGGTGGCGGTCACAGAACCCTCTTTTAGGGCGTTGATGCGCCGCATTTCCAGCGGACCAATGCCAAGCTCGTGCGCCAGCAGATCCATCTGGGATTCATGGGCAATTGCCATCTGGGGGGTGCCGAAACCCCGCATGGCGCCGGAAAACGGATTGTTGGTATACACACAATGGCTCTCAACGTCCACATTTTCAATCTCGTAAGGACCGGTGGCGTGCACAGCCGAGCGCGATGCCACGGGTATGCCATATGATGCATATGCGCCGGTATCACAGGTAATGACAGCCTGCACGGCCAATAGCCGACCGTCGCGGCCCGCTCCGGTTTTTATTTTCATTTCCAGCGGATGCCGTTTAGCGGTGGCCAGATAGGCCTCTTCCCGGCTGTAGACAATGCGTACCGGCCTTTT
>JASFGN010000268.1:0-5357 GCA_050123735.1 Desulfobacterales bacterium
CTGCTGGCTTATGGTCACTGGCAGCTCGCGCCTGGTAGTTAATTTCAGGCCAATTACTTTGAAATCTATTGCACAAGGTATTTCGACATTATGTTTTATGACCGGACATCAAAGAATTTTGAACATACGTCCTTTGCGCCGGGGGGGCGCTTGCCGTACTCCGGCAACCAGACGCAAGTAGCCAGCAGTCAGAAGCAAGCAGCGAGCTACCAGAGGCCAGAAGCCAGTCGCCAGGCGCCAGCAGCCAGACGCCAGCAGCCAGACGCCAGCAGCCAGCGGCGGGCAGTCAGCACCAGCAGGTATGTGATTCTCCTGACACTTCTGTGCAGCCTTTTGTGGACTTCCATCACAACAGGGGCGGTGACCGAAAAAAGTCTGCCGGATTCCTTTACTGAGGTCATCAACCGATTTTCATCGCTACAGGATCGCAGCACGGGTGCGGACGGAAACGCGGCTGCAGCGCAATATTTAAAAGAAAAATTAGAAAAGCTCGGCTATAATGACGTGGGATCCTACCGATTCTCGGTGCCGGTCGTCCAGCATGCCGGCAGCCAGTTAACGCTTCCAAACCGCAATCGCTCCGTCGAACTGCATCCCCTTGTCGGCAATGCCGTAACACCGCAAACCATCGCAGCGCCCGGATTCTCCGGGCAGCTGATTTATGCCGGCCGTGGCGAGCTGGCCGAATTAAACGGCAAACCCGTAAAGGGGGCCATCCTTTTAATGGAAATGGATTCGGGCAAAAACTGGCTGCATGCCGCCAACCTCGGTGCCAGCGCGCTCATTTATATTGACCGCGGGAATTCGTCCAAATCTTTATTTAATGAAAAGTTTGAGCTGTCACCGCTCCAGTTTCCGCGTTTTTGGATGTCGCAGTCGCAAGCCAGAGAAGTGTTCGGCGATTTTGAAAAGGCGCCCTCCGGTCAAGTTGCAGCCGAGGCCCGATTGGTTTCGCAGATTCGCTGGCAACTGGCCGGTTCGGAAAATATTTACTGCTTAATCGAGGGCACAGATCCCGAACTCAAGGAAAAGCTCATTATGGTGGAAGCCTTTTACGACAGCACCGCCACTGTGGCAGGGCTTTCAGCGGGAGCAGATGAAGCCGTCGGCATCGCCACCCTTTTGGAACTGGCGCGTTTTCTCAAAGAAAATCCACCGCAGCGGTCCTTAATGCTGATTGCCAGCAGCGGTCACGCCCAGACCCTGGCGGGCTTTCGGGAAATGATCTGGAGTATTTCGGTGCGATCCAAAGACCTGCGTCACTTAACAAAGACTTTTAAAGCGCTGATTAAGAACACGCGCCAGACCATTAAGTTATTGAATGAGTGGTCACCTGTTCAAAGCGCTGCCGACAAGCCCCTGGACGAGGAAACCCTCAAGCTGATAAAGGAAGCAATTGACCAGCGGTTAAAGTCAGAGTCCGATAGAGTGTCGCGCGAGCTGATGCGCCTGCGCCTGGAGCAGCAAAACGCGGCCAACACCGAACAAATTAAAAAACTGGCCGACGAAAGGTTGACGCTCAGACGCTTGATGTGGAGTGCCGATTTTTCGGACCTGACGGCTGATGATCGCGATGCGCTCGCGGAGATCATTCCGCAGACCATTGCAGATCAAAAGGCCATTCTATCCGATGTACGCAGACATGCCAGAGAGATCGGCGATGCCCGCGCCTTCAGAAGCCAGGTCAGAGCCTATGATGTGGATGCAGCCGTATCACTGCACCTGTCCAGTCACGGAGACGGTTTCGGTGCATTTAACTACGGATGGGCATTTCCCTTCAGAGAACGGATTAAGCGCGCCTCAATCTACAGCACACTCGATGAAGTCCTGCGCCAGGGGGCCGAGCGAATCGAAAACGAGCTGGGCCTGACCGGCATGTATAAGGACAGTCTGCGCCCCAGCCGGAAACGCTCCTGGCAAAGCTATTTTCTCGACCAACCGCCGCTGGGCGGGGAGTTGACCGCGCTGGGCGGCATTCACGGGTTGACGTTTGTCACCACCCATGACGCCAGAGCCCGCTGGGGCACGCCCTTTGATACGCCCGAGAACGTTGACATGGCATTTGCCCTCAAACAGAGTGCGGTGGTCTGCCGCCTGATCGAACATCTGGCTCAAGCGCCGCGACTGCATGATAATATTTTTCCCCGATTCGGTTATTCGGCTATTACGGGACGGGCGAAATTTTTGCGCCACGGAGAGCTGTTTGCCGATCAGCCGGCACCCGGTACCGTGTTGCTTTGCTACCAGGGCCCGGCCCGCTTTTATGCGATCGTCGATCATCTGGGCAACTTTTACCTCAGAGGCCTGGCAGATAAAAAGCACAGCTATCACAAAATCATTATCGAAGGCTATAAATTTGATCCGGATAACGGCAACGTTATCTGGACCATTGATAAAAATAAAACCGGAAAGGCCGCCTACCGTGTCAAAATGTACCGGCAACTGATGGAAAGCGACCTGGTCATGTTTGCCAGCAATGGGATCACGGTGTTCAACCTGCTGGAGCCAAGGACATTCCGCCACCTGCACAAAGTCAATATTCTTGATGGTCGACGCGAATCCGATCCGTTACGCTGGTTTATGAGCCGGCTCGACACCTGGATCTCTGAATATGCCAATGCATCGATTATTTCGACCGTCTTTTTGGAGCCGGGCACACCATTGAAGCTAACCCTGTCTGATACCGTCTTGCGCAACAAACTGGTTTTGATCAATTCCAGCAAAGACAAATCTACCGGTATCGGCTACATGGTCGGTCATACGCCCTTTTTGTATCGCACCGAATACCAGGTGGCCAAAGATATGTGGACTTTGTTGGAACCTCGAATTTCGAATCTGGAAAGGCGCGGGATTTTCAATGAACGAATTCGTGACCTTCAAGAGGTGGGTTTGACGGCCCTGAAGACAGCAGAATCCGCCTACGAAAATAAATTGTATGACCAGGCTTCAGAGGCTGGCATGCGGTCGTGGGCGCTGGCTTCCCGTGTGTACGATGATGTCGAAAAAACCCAGAAAGACGTGCTTTACGGGGTGTTGTTTTACATTGCCCTATTTGTGCCCTTTGCCTTTTGTATGGAACGCCTTTTATTCTGCTACGCCAATATCTATAAGCGCATTATCGCATTTCTCGTCATACTGATTTTGCTGATTGTCCTCATCTACAATGTGCATCCGGCCTTTCGCCTGACTTACAGCCCCATGGTCGTGATTCTGGCCTTTTTCATTATGGGGCTATCGCTCATGGTGACACTGATTATCTTTTTCCGTTTCGAAGGTGAAATGACCCAGCTGCAAACGCGTGCAAAACTGATCCAGGCCGAAGAAATGGGCCGCTGGAAAGCGTTTGTGGCGGCCTTCATGCTGGGGGTCAGCAATTTGAGACGTCGGCGGCTGCGGACTGCTCTGACATGCGCCACCCTGATTATCTTAACCTTTACGATCATGAGCTTCACGGCGGTTAAGTCCATGCGGCATCATGCCAGATTGCTGTTTGAACCCAAGGCGCCATATAAGGGATTTCTCCTAAAAAATGTCAACTGGCGCGATTTGCCGCACCAGGCCCTGGGATTTATCAGCAACAATTTTTCTCAGAAAGGCGTCAGTGTCCCACGGGTATGGCTGGAGGACGAGGATAAAACGCGCACAACGCGCATTCCGGTTTATCATAACGGCCGGTCGTTTGAAGCCCAGGGGCTGGTCGGTCTTTCGCACCTGGAGCCCAGGGTATCGGGGCTTGATGACATCCTGGTTGGCGGCCGCTGGCTGGCGGAAAATGAGTTGGATACGATTTTGTTGCCCGAGCGTATGGCGCAGCGGTTAGGGATCAATCCACAGAACCCGCAGGGGGCTGTCGTTACCATGTGGGGGATGCCCTTTGAAGTCGCGGGGGTTTTTTCAGGAAAAAAACTGCAACAGCGAACCGATCTGGATGGCGAGCCGCTGACACCGGCGACCTTTCCGCGAGAAGTTTCCACCGAGATGACCGAAGAGGAACTCGACGCTTTGGATTCCGGCGATGATGTGCGTGAATTTCAAAGCCATTACCAGCATACCCCCGCTGATTTGACCCTGATTATTCCGTATCGAAGCCTTCTGGCCGCCGGAGGGCATTTGAAAGCAGTGGCCATTGTTCCGCAAACGGATATATCCATTCAAAAGGAAGCACAAAATTTGGTGGATCGCTTCGGGCTGACGCTATTCAGTGGAGAGCCGGACGGGACCTATCTTTACCATGCCAGTGATACCATGAGTTACAGCGGTGTGCCCAACATCATCATTCCGATTATCATTTCGGTTTTTATTGTCTTAAACACCATGATCGGCAGTGTCTATGAACGCAAGCGAGAGATTGGAATTTACACCTCTGTGGGTCTGGCACCCTCGCACGTGTCCTTTTTATTTATTGCCGAGGCCATGGCGCTGGCGGTTATCAGTGTTGTGCTGGGATATCTGGTGGCCCAGACCTCGGCCAAGTTGTTTGCCGAAACAGCGCTCTGGTCTGGAATCACCGTTAATTATTCCTCCTGGGCCGGCGTGGCGGCTATGCTGTTGGTGATCATCGTGGTACTGGTCTCTGTTCTGTACCCGTCAAAGGTGGCCGGAGAAATTGCCATCCCCGATGTCAATCGGGCCTGGACCCTTCCTGAGGCCCTTGGAAATGTTATTGAGGTCAACCTGCCTTTTTACATGAGTTATGCGGAGCATCGCAGCATCGGCGGGTTTTTGCTGGAGTATTTTCAAGGCCACCAGGACGTATCTCACGGCCTGTTTTCCACCGGCGATATCCAATTTGGTTTCATCTGTCAAACGGCTCCCGTTCTTGCCAGTGAAGATGACGACTGCCCGCAGCAAGCCTGCGAATATGATGCCTGCCTCCAGATGCGAGCCAGTGTGTGGCTGGCTCCTTTTGATTTCGGAATCAATCAGAAAGTTGATTTACAATTTTGCCCGGCGGCCGATGAGCCCGGATTTCTGGAGATCAAAGTCCGCCTGATGCGCGAGTCCGGTGAAGCCAATGCCTGGCACCGGATCAACAAGGGATTTTTACATAATATACGCAAACAATTGCTACTGTGGCGGTCCTTTGATCTGCCCACCAAGGAGCACTATGAGCGTTTGCTGGCAGAAGCCGAAAAGGAAATGGGACTCGATACACGCTAAATATCGCCGTATTGCCCTACAACATTTATTTTTTGCCTCGAAGATCACGAAGGGCGCGCAGTGAGAAACTAAAATTTTTTTTATCTTCGTGCTTCTTTGTGTTCTTCGTGGTAAATCAAGTCGCCCGGCACGGTAAGAGGATATTGCGAACGGAATTGATGTCGACAGGGAAGTTAAGGATATGAAGAAATGACCGA